>CALXON010000149.1 GCA_944389985.1 uncultured Spirochaetaceae bacterium
GGATGTGAACAGGATGCTCTGTGAGACTGCACAGCATGGGATCATATCAGCAATCTGCGCATCTCCGGCTGTGGTTCTTTTCCCTCTCGGGCTACTTTCAGGTCATGAGGCGACATGCTTTCCGGGAAGCGCCCATTATGCTCCATCCTTCAGTTTCTCATCCGATGGTGTTGTCGAGAGCGGAAACATCATAACAGGAAAGAGCGCAGGCTGGGCTTTCGATCTTGGCCTGAAGCTCGTTGAACGGCTTAAAGGTCAGGAAGAGGCTGAGAAGGTGAGGGCAGCAATATACTATAAGCTGTGATATCCTCTTACAGTATAAAGAAAAGCACCCTGATCAGGGTGCTTTCTCATGCTCTGATGAATCTCAGCTGTTTTTCTTCAGGAGATCTCTGATCTCTGTAAGAAGCTGGATGTCTGCAGGAGGTGCAACTGGTGCAGCCGGCTTTGCCTCTTCTTCCTTCTTGTTCAGCTCATGGAGCTTGTTGAATCCCTTCACAACGCAGAATACGCAGAAAGCGATGATGATGAAGCTGATGATCGCGTTGATGAATGTTCCGTACCTGAGAGCAACTTCAGGATCTGTCTCTGTAGCAGCCTTGAGGACAATCTTGAGATCAGAGAAATCGATTCCTCCGATTGCAAGTCCTACGACAGGCATGATGATGTCATTGACGAATGATGTGACAATGGCTGTGAAGGCAGCGCCTACAACCATACCTACAGCCATATCAAGGACATTGCCACGAGATATGAACTTGCGGAATTCTGCAAAGAAACCTTTATCTTTCATAATTCTTCTCCATATCTTGATTAGAAAACCTTGTTTATTTAAAACTTATGGAAAAGTTATGTCAATGCAGGAGGATTTTCCATGATTTTCCCAGAAGGATACAGACCTCTTCTCGGTCAGCATGAGACGGAGAAGGCGATAAAGGATGCGAAGGATATCTTCGAGAAGGAGCTCTCAGGTGCGCTCAGGCTTTCAAGGGTGACATCTCCTCTGTTCGTACCATCGGGATCGGGTATCAACGATGATCTCAATGGTGTCGAGAATCCTGTCCGCTTCACCGTCAGCAATCTCGGCGGAACCCATATGGAGATCATCCAGTCTCTTGCGAAGTGGAAGCGCATGGCACTCGCGGACTATGGTGTGAAGCCCGGCCGCGGTATCTATACTGACATGAACGCTCTCCGCCCCGATGATGATATCGACGCGATCCATTCAATCTATGTCGACCAGTGGGACTGGGAGAAGGTCATGCTTCCTTCAGAGAGGAATCTTGATTATCTGAAGGATACTGTAAGGAACATCTACACTGCGATAAAGCGTACGGCTTTCCTGCTTTCGGAGGATTTCCCGGTTCTCGAGGACACACTTCCGGAGGAGATAACATTCGTGCATACTGAAGATGCTGCTGCCGAGTATCCTGATCTCACTCCGCAGCAGAGGGAGAAGGAGCTTGCGAAGCGCTATGGAGCTGTCTTCCTCATCGGCATCGGTTATGGAAATCCTCCTCACTCAGGCCGTGCTCCTGACTATGATGACTGGTCTGAGGATACAGGAAACGGACACCATGGCCTCAATGGTGACATCATCGTATGGGACACGGTCCGCTCAGATTCCCTTGAGCTTTCAAGTATGGGCATCAGAGTCGACAGGGATGCTCTTCTGAGACAGCTTGAGATCAGGGGATGCAATGAGAGAAAGGAGATGTACTGGCATAAGCGCCTCATCGCCGGTGAGTATCCTCAGACGATCGGAGGCGGAATAGGGCAGTCAAGGCTCTGCATGTTCCTCCTTCACAAGGCTCATGTCGGAGAGGTACAGGCCTCTGTATGGCCTGAAGAGGCGAGGGCGGAGGCTCTCAGCCACTCTGCAAGACTTCTTTAGAGAAAAGTGATGTATATACCATCCTCCCGTCTCTTCGTTCAGAGAGCATCAGGTGAACACCTGTGACTAAGGTTGAGACTGGAGGAACAGGACAGGCCTTCATCTCACCACGGACTCTCCGTCCCAGTGTGATATGGGGCCTGAATTTCTTACTGTCAAAAGGAATACCGAGCTTTCTCAGATTATCTGTAAGTGCAGTCTGAAGAGTCATGAGCTCTTTTGTCCTTTTCAGCTCTGCGAACCACAGTTTCCCGTCATCTCTTGAGAAACAGCCGATACCGGAGATGATCACAGGACATCTGTCAATCTCAAGCTGATCAACAGCCTGGACTGCAAGCTTCATCTCCTCCTCACTGCATTCACCGAGAAACGCAAGTGTGAGATGGAGGTTCTCACCAGGTGTGAATGATCCTGAATCAGAAGAGGAGCGTATCAGATTCCTGAGTCTTTTCAGCTCTCCGACGGTCTTCTCCGGAAACAATGCTGCAATGAACAGTCTCATGAGATGATTATACAGCAGGAAATCCTCCTCAAGGGAGGATTCCTGGACAACAATTCATTAGCGATAATCAGTTCTGTACCATATTGAAGATCAGAGTCAGTGTCTCTCTGATGCATGCAAGGGCTTCTTCTGAATACTTGTGACCGTTGAATGTCAGCTCCTCGATGGATGCGGAAGCTCCGCTTATGCTAACCTTCGCCTCTAATGGATATTCCTTGCCGAATGAGAGTGTGCCTTTGAGTATGTTTGTTTTATCATCGAAGGTACCTGACAGATACATATCCATAAAGTCTCCTGCGTTGAGATTATTGAAATATGATCCGTTCTCATCGATCTTGGCAGTGCCCCATGAGGAGATTATCATGGCGGCCATCTCAAGGGAGATCATCTCATGCAGTTCATTCTTCCCGTATCTGTGACCGCCGATGGTGAGATTTCCGGAAATGTCTAACATTGAACTGTAAGAATAGGAACCGGAGATGGATTTTGTCTGCATTGTGGTTGATGTGCCATTCGCAGTGATCGTTATTGAAGCTGCGAAATCATTATATGTCATCGTTCCGGATGATTCTGATGATTGATCTGCTGATGCTTTTACCGTTCCCTGCGCTTCCATTGATCCTACTGTATGCACGGAATAGACTGCGTTACCTATATTCACATTAAGCTGAAGCGGGTTCTTTATGCTCAGATCGATCTCCTGAATATATTCGGGCTCTTTTGTTATATTCATTGTGAACGTATTACCGTTTCCGAGATCTACAGTTCCTCCGGTTTGAGGTACCTTCTTCGCGATGGCACTTGTTATCGGAATATTAGCTCTGTAAATCGTCAGGTAATCCTCCGGCATCTGGTCCTTCGTGTATGGAACGTACAGAACATCATCAATACTCTGATTGCTGCTGCCGACTGTGAATGTGGCATCTGAACCCGGAAGTATCACAGAAGCTGTTCCTTCCTTGATTGATACTTTGTTCCCTGTTATCTCCACTGTTCCAGAAGCAGGAGCAAGTGCATCACCTTTCATCGATACCGCCAGAGGTATCTCTGTCACTTCCTCAGAAGATGTATCAAGAATTGAGGGTTTGTCTGTCGTATCAGAGTTCACCCGGTAACCCTGTATGGCACCATTTTCGACAGGAAGTTCATAGATGAATGTTCCTGATACAGTGAAGTTTCCATACTTATAGTCTTCATACTTGGCATTCACCGTAAGAGTTCCGTTCTCCGCTGCTCTTGAGACCGCTCCGGCTACAGCAGTGCTTGAAGTGAATGAGTCAGTGAAACTCAGTCCTGTACTAGACTTTCCTGAAAGATATACATTGAGCCCATCTGTGATGAATTCCTCAGGATGAAACTCTTTCATAAGTTCTGTGTCCGCTGATGATCCGGGGTTAGGACTGCATGCGGATATGAGAGCCATTACAAGGATTGCTACAACGAGATAGATGGTTTTCTTCATGATCACTCCATTTCAGTAATGATCTCATTCTATTACTGAAAAATCAGGCGTCAATGAATGATACCCCGGAATTTCTGAAATGCAGTGCATATTAAAACAAAAGATCCTTCCAGCAGAAGGACCTTCATAAGTAGCACGAAAGGGACTCGGACCCCTGACCGAGCGGATATGAGCCGCTTGCTCTACCAACTGAGCTATCGTGCCATGTGTCGTTTGACTGTGATAAATTAACAGAAACAAAGTGGAGAATCAAGTACCTGAATGCAATTTTCACTCAACTTCCCGGAAAACCCTGAGAGCATTGAGGCCCCACATCCTGTCAAGGACACTTTCATCAAGTCCGGCTTTGCTCAGTGCATCACGAAGAAGGTACATTCTCTCAGCTGTCGGGATCTCAAGCTTTCCTGAGATTCCGTCAAAATCAGTACCTATCGCAAGGACCTCTGCACCTGCTGTCCTGTATATATGCAT
>CALXON010000150.1 GCA_944389985.1 uncultured Spirochaetaceae bacterium
TGTTACTTCTATATGCTGAAAACTCTGGAAACTGTTGCGAAGAATCGATACAGGTTTGTTAGCTATGTTACCTCTGTAGGCTGAAAACAAGCAGTTATACGCGGCCCGTTTTGCGATGGGTTTGTGGGCTATGTTACTTTCTTAAATATTGATCTTGTTATCGATTTGCTCAATTGTTTATGTGCTTTTGACGGTTATGGATTCCTTATTATTCAAGGATTATTTTCACATTCATCAAGGAGGGTAACACCTCCTTTTCTTTTTATCTACACAATTTTTAAGAAGTGTAAATATAAACTTTTTTCAATATTAAGCTTGCCAATAATGTGAGGTTAATGTAGAGTAGTGGCAGAAAGTGGGTGAAATTCCCATGGAATGGGTGGCAGTTCATATGCAGTTACTTACAGGAATGTATAATGCAAGGTTCGATGACAAAGGTCGTCTTTCCCTGCCGGCACGACTAAGGACTGCATTGGCTGCAGAGCAGGTTGTTATTCTTCCAGGACTGGATGAAAACCATCTGATGCTGATGACACCAGAGTATTTCGAAAAGGAGTTCTCCGGGCCGATTCTCTCATCCCCAATGGCTATGCTCGATAAGAAGAAACGTATCCTTATCAGAAAGCTCATATCACCAGCACAGTATGTAGACATTGACAGCTCTGGAAGAATAAACATTCCGCTGAAGGACAGGGAGAAGTATTCCCTGCCAAATAAGGGAGAAGCTCTCCTTGTAGGAACAGGTTTTGCGGTCGAGATCTGGAATCCGGAAGTATATCAGGGGTTTCTGGATGACGAACCAATAGCTGATCTCGCACAGAGCCTGTATGAGGAGAAGGAGTGATGGAAATAGATCATACGCCGGTAATGCCGGATGAGGTACTGGAGAATCTTCTCATCCCTTCAGGACCTTCCGTGATGATCGACTGCACAACAGGGGAGGGCGGACACAGTTCGCTCTTCCTTGAACGCTATCCGTCACTTTCAGTGATAGGCATTGACAGGGATGCCGAGATACAGAAGAAAGCCATTGAGCGCCTCTCTGTATATGGTGAGAGATTCACCCCGGTTCTTTCCTGGTTCAATGATTATCTTGCTTCTGCGGATTCAGGAATGGCTGATGCCATCCTGTTTGATCTTGGGATATCGATGTTCCACTATGCGGAGAGCGGACGCGGGTTCTCATTCAGGGGTGAAGAGACTCTCGACATGCGGCTCGATAAGGATGGTGATATCTCGGCCCAAGATATTGTGAACGGCTACAGCGAGGAAAGTCTCGCTGATGTCATATACAGGTATGGTGAGGAGCGTTATTCAAGACGTATCGCTAGGGCGGTGGTCGAGAGGAGGCAGACAAGACCTTTCGAGCTTTCGTCAGATCTGGCTGAGGTGATCTTCCAGTCAGTTCCTCCCGCATACCGGTATGGACGCATACATCCGGCGACAAGGACGTTCCAGGCTCTGAGGATCGAGGTCAACAGGGAACTGGACAGAATATCGCCGGCACTGGGAGAGGCGATAAGGGTTCTGAAGAAAGGTGGAAGGATCGCTGTGATAACCTTCCATTCCCTTGAGGACCGTATTGTAAAATGGTACTTCCGCGACAGGGCTGCAGGCGATACTCCTGATATCAGGATAATCACAAAGAAGCCGATCATCCCTACAGAGGAAGAGATAGAAAGGAATTCTCCATCCCGCAGCGCCAAGCTCAGGGTAGTGGAAAAGGTGGTTTGAATGAAAGACATTGAAGTTCGCGGTAATATATCCAGACCTGTAAGAATGCTGATCATTGCTATGCTTTCACTTACATTCATCATTGCGCTTATCCCGCTCTGGCAGACCGGAGTGGAGAGAACTGCAGCCATGAACATCGCCATGGTACAGCAGGACGTCGATGACCTTGACGCAGAGGGCAGGGCACTGAGGGCAGCGATAGCTGCAGGTCTTCCATCAGCAGATGAGAATGTCGTATACAGAGCAGGACTGTCTTCCCGCTAAGTCTGTGTTATGATATTCATGATATGCCGAAACTAACTGGAAACAGCTATGATGATATGAGTTACAAGGTGAGCGGGACTGAGAGCGACGGCTCCGGATCCCTCTCTCCTTTCACGTTTCTGTGCATTGTACTTATCCTTGCATTCTTCGGACTCATAGTCCTTTATTCCGCATCATTCCAGACCGCAATCGAACGCGGTCTTCCGCATTATTATTATTTTGTCAGACAGCTTGTGAGCGCAGGCTGCGCACTTGTGGTCGGTGTCCTCATTAGCATCATTCCCATGGAATACATCAGGAAGGGCTATGTGATCCTTGTTCCTGTATCGATCATTGCCCTTGCTGTCTCCCTCTTTCCGCAGTTCTCAGGTTCTGGTCATCTTATGATCGGCGGCTACGATGTAGTTCACACCGGATCCCTTGCCCTCTTCGCTTCAGTATTCCTCGCATCAGGGTATATCCCCGATTCAGATGCGCTTGGAGGCGGAAGGATCAGGGATTTCATCATCTCTACATTCGCCGTGATGGTCATGATGGTCCTATCGCTGTTCTCAGCAGGTCTTTCATGGTATGTCATAATCGGAATAACCGTTCTTTCCATGCTCAGGATCAAGAAGATCCACTATGGTGTCATCCTGGTCTCAGTTGCCGCGATGATAGCCGCTGCAGCTGTCTTCGTATCGCTTTTCCCTGAGCTTCTCCGTCCTGTCACAGAGTCGATGATGCCTGTCTCAGACGGAAGCCTCTACAGCCAGTCACTTCTTCTGGCACAGCACGCGATACAGCAGGGAGGAATAGCCGGAGTCGGTCTTGGAAAGGGCTATATGGTCCAGTGCAGGATCAATGATCAGGAAGGTCTGTACATCTTCGCATCCCTTGTTAGGGAGATGGGATTCTCGGGAGTTCTCTTCATCGTCATCTTCTTCCTTCTCGTGCTCGTTCTCGGTATGAGAGCCGCCGGAAGGGGTGTCAGAAAGGGTGATGAGCAGACTGCAGCCCTTGCTGAGGGACTGACGATGATGATAGTCCTCAAGGCATTCATGAACATGCTCTATGTATCAGGAGTCCTTCCGCTTCCCGGAATCCTCCTGCCGTTCTTCAGCTATTCGATATCAGAAGAGGCTCTCAACGTCCTTGCAGCATCGATTCTCTACCGACTCATATTCATTATGGGAAGGAGGGACAATGCAAAGGCCTGAGAAGACGATCTCGATGCTGCTAATCCCTGCCATTGTGGTGTTCTCCATGTACATCGCACTTATGTACCTGCCCATCCTTCAGGTCAGGGATATAGATGTCTCTGTCAGACCTACGTCAGGTATGATGAGAACTCTTCTTCCTATGAAGGGAAGATCATATCTCTCGACATACAGAAACGGTGTCATGGATAATCTCAGCAGTCTCCCGTACCTTGAGGAGGTCTCTCCCGGGTATGATAAAGGAACGATGACTGTCGCAGCAAGATACAGGGAAGGGGGGATCAACCTCATTTCCGGTAAGAGTGCGGCCGTGCTGTATGGAGATGAGCTCATCCCTGTGGAGCTTGAGGATACCGCAGCGCTTTCATCTGTATATCCCACAATTTTCCTTTCAGAGAGCTTTCTTGAGTATTTCACCCTTTTCGGAATTCCTGAAAAAGCTGTGGAAGTTCTCAGAATGGCAGAAGATGCATGGCGTTCTACCAGCTTGATAACATGGATGGAATATGGCAATAATAGCAATGGTGATTCTCCTGTCCTGACAATGCAGATTCCCAGTCTCAACGCATCACTCTCGGTAATGGATGCCGATGCTGCAGTAAGGATAGAGGAGAGCATCGCGATCATTGAGGATGAGCATGTCAGTGGAGGGGCAGATGCGGTTCTGGGGGATGAAGCGCATTACGGTCTTTACAATGACGGGCTTGTCAGAATGAAGAGGCAGCAGCATGGCGGCAGATAAGACACTTGTCGGACTTGATATAGGAACAAGCTGGATCAGATCGGTGATAGGTTCCGTCTCCAGAGACGGACAACTGATGATCGAGGCTATATCAGAGCGCCCATCGGAGGGTGTCAGATCGGGTTCGATCGTCAACATAGAGCAGACACTGAAGATCATCAGCTCCGTAATCTCTGATGCGGAGCTTCAGGCTGGATCCGAGGTGTCTTCGGTTATTCTCGGAGTAGGTGGAGACCACATCCGGGGCATACAGTCCAGCGGAGTCGTAGGAATACAGTCGAAGGATCAGGAGATCAAGAGGGAGGACATCAGAAGATCAATCGATGTCGCACGCGCCCGTGATCTTCCTCAGGATACGGAGATCCTCCATACACTCGTGCAGGACTTCCAGGTGGACAGCCGTTCAGGCATCAAGGATCCGATCGACATGCTCGGTCACCGACTTGATACAAGGGTCCTTCTTGTAACAGGTGCGTCCTCAATCTGCCAGAATCTCAGGAAGTGTGTTCAGAAGGCAGGCCTTCAGGTTCAGCGCATGGTCCTTCAGCCCCTTGCGGACAGTGAGGTCGTCCTCGGCATGGACGAGAAGGAGATGGGAGCCATCGTCATAAACATAGGATCCGGTACGACGAACATGATCGCGTATGTCCAGGGAGCTCCTGTGTATGCGGGAGGTATCTCTCTGGGAAGTGACAATGTCACCGGAGATATAGCTTACATGCTCCAGCTTCCGCGCTCAGCCGCTGAATCGATAAAGATCTCAGACGGATGCTGCCATACACCATCGGTTTCTGAAGGTGAGATGATCATAACACCGGCAGTCGGCGGGAAACCTCCTATAAGATTCCCTAAGAAGGAGCTTGCGAAGCTGATAGAGCCGAGGATGGCTGAGATATTCTCCATGCTCTACGGTGAGCTTGAGAAGAATGAGGTGTCCGGAACATTCGGTGCCGGTGTGATCCTCGTGGGAGGAGGTTCCCTCCTTTCAGGAGCCACGGAGCTTGCATCCGAGATCTTCCGCATGCCGGCCCGTCTTGGCTTCCCGGAGGCGATCAACGGACTGGACAGAATGTATATCGATCCGAGGTATTCAACGCTTCTCGGTCTCCTGAAGATCGAGGCGAAGAAATATAGGGACAATCCCGCTCTTGGGAGTCAGGGAAAGAACAAGGAAGGACTGGGCGGCAGGTTCAGGAACATTCTTGGAAAGCTGTTTTGAGGAGCAATTATGGATTTTGACATATTCGATATCGAGGATGCTGCAGCAGCAGAACAGTCGGCGCCGACGATTATCAAGGTAGTCGGAGTGGGTGGTGGCGGTGGAAACGCTGTCAACCGCATGATTGCATCAGGCTTGAAGAAGGTCTCCTTTGTCGCGCTCAATACCGATGTGCAGGCCCTTCAGCGCTCAAATGCCCAGACGAGAATCGCGATCGGCAAGGAGCTGACCGGTGGTCTCGGAGCAGGTGGTGTTCCGGAAATCGGAGAGAAGGCTGCTATCGAGTCCAAGGATGACATCCGTGCGGAGCTCGAGAATGCTGACATGGTCTTCATCACCGCAGGTATGGGTGGTGGAACGGGAACGGGAGCCGCAGCGGTCGTCGCTGAGATCGCGAAGTCTGTCGGAGCGCTCACGGTAGCTGTCGTCACTACACCTTTCGCATTCGAAGGTAAGAAGAAGCTTGTGCTCGCACAGCAGGGAATCGACAGGCTCCGCAAGCAGGTCGACACTCTCATCCTCATTCCGAACCAGCACCTTCTGAAGGTCGTCGAGAACAACACTCCGATCAAGCAGGCTTTCCTCATAGCCGACAGTGCTCTTCTGCAGTCTGTCCAGGGTATCTCTGACCTCATCACCGAGCCTGGTGAGATCAACATAGATTTTGCTGATGTTAAGACTATCATGAAGGGCAAGGGAGACGCTCTTATCGGTCTCGGATTCGGAGAGGGAGCAAACAGGGCTGTGGATGCAGCAAGGCTTGCCATCAGCAATCCTCTTCTGGAGAATGCCAGCATAGAGGGTGCGAAGTCTGTTCTCGTCAATCTTGCGGGTGGCGACAACCTCACACTTCAGGAGTATCAGGATGTCGTTGAGCTCATCACCGCGAACTGCGCTGAGGATGCCCTCATAATCGCTGGACAGAGCTACAATCAGGCACTCGGAGACAGGATCAAGGTCACTGTCGTCGCGACAGGTTTCGAGATGAAGCCTGAGGTCCGCACCGAGTTCAATCCTGAGACCGAGGTCTTCAGGAGAAAGCCTGAGGAAGAGGTGAGAAAGGTTCAGGAGCCCGAAGCTAAGGCAGAGGAGGAAGTTGTCAAGCCTCAGCCGCAGCCTGAGAAGCAGAGCGCAGATCCTGCAGCCATCACCGTCAACAGATGGCAGGACCTCCAGCAGCAGCTTGGAAAGAGATCACAGTCATCGAATGACTATTCGATTCCTGCTGTTCTGAGATACTCACGTCACGACGATGATGAGAGATGATCAGGAAAGACTCCTGAAGGGGTTTTCCGATTATATTATCTTTGAAAGACGCCTCTCGGAAAAAACCCGGGAGGTATATTCATCTGAGACAGCTCGCTATCTCTCATATCTCGAGAGCCATGACAAGGATCTCTTCTCAACGACTCCCGATGACATCGAGAGGTATCTAATAGAGAGAAGGAGAAATGACGGAATTGAGGAGAGGACTGAAGGCCGTGTCCTGTCATCTCTCCGCTCCTTCTACATGTACCTCATATCAAGAGACAATCTCCGTGATAACCCCGCCGATCTTGTCGAGAAACCCAGAGAGGGAACGCACCTTCCCCGTGTGATCAGCGAGGAGGAGGCTGACAGGCTTCTCTCATCATTTCCCTCTGACGATCCTCTCTCTGTCAGGGACTACACGATCTTCGAGCTTATCTATTACTCAGGCATGAGGATATCCGAGGCGGTGACTCTCGATGTCTCGCCATTCCATCCTGATGAGGGCACCATCGCAGTGATCGGAAAGAGGGGCAAGGAGAGACTCGTCTTCATCGGGGAGATAGC
>CALXON010000151.1 GCA_944389985.1 uncultured Spirochaetaceae bacterium
AGAGTGATTCACTGACCATGCTCACACCCATTCCGAGGGCGGCTGAAAGTCCTACAATGGAAGTGTTCCTGTAGCTCATCGGCTGCATGGCGACAAGTTTCATTCCTGTCATGGCTATGGATGCGAATACAGACACAGTCGCGCCACCGAGAACGCACTGGGGTATTGTCGTCAGCAAGGCGGAGAACTTAGGTACAAGCCCTGCACCCAGAAGCATCAGGGCAGTCAGTGCAAGAACCTTCCTGTTCACGACCTTTGTCGCTGATACGATACCGACATTCTGCGAGTAGGTCGCGTTCGGCAGTCCTCCGAATACAGCTGACAGCAGATTTGATACTCCGAACCCTATTATTCCACCTCTCAGCTCATCTCCTGTGGGTTCCCTGTCCATGCCTCCGATTGTTGTCGCAGACATGTCTCCGATTGCCTGTACTGCATTGATCGCAAAGAGTATGGAGAATGCCAGTACTGATGAGAATTCGAATGCAATTCCGAATGGGGCTATCTTTGGCAGTGAGAATACTCCTGCTTCTCCAATGGCAGAAAGATCAACCATGCCGAAGAATGCGGAGAAGACATAGCCCGCGGCAATACCCAGAAGAATCGATGCGAGTTTGAGCATACCCTTACCGAAATGGTTGAGCGTTGTCACACAGATGAGCGTGAAAATGGAGACAAGCCAGTTCTGCCACGAACCGAAGCCGGGATTGCCGCTTCCTCCTGCCATGTAGCTTATGGCTGTGGGATAGAGTGAGAGTCCTATTGTGAATACCACTGTTCCTGTGATCAAAGGAGGAAAGAGCTTACGGAGCTGTTTTGCGAATATACCGATTATGATGGCTATTATTCCACCTGCAATCTGTGCTCCGAATACCTCTGCAAGTCCGAAATTGCCTGTGATATTCTGCATTGTCGCAAGATACGCGAAACTTACGCCCATGATGACGGGCAGTCTTGCTCCGCAGAATCTCGTGATGCCGAAGAGCTGCAAGAGTGTTGAGACTGCCGCACATACAAGTGATGACTGTATGAGAAGTATTCCCGATGCGTTATCTAGTCTTGCTGCAGATGAGATTATGATGGCAGGTGTCACACAGCCTACGATCATGGCGACAAGATGCTGTACAGCCATCGGCAGGGAATAACGGAGGGGTGGAAGTTTTCCGTCTGCATTGAAAAGAAGATCTCTGCTTTCCATCATCCTGAGAATTATATCATGCAGTTTGGAAGGCAGAGTTTAATCCTTGAGACAGCAGATCTTCCTGATCTGCAGTGTCATCATGAAGGATGATTCAGTCCCTGTTAATGTAATTTGATCATGTATTTTCCAATTATCATCATGCTTGATGTTAACTTATTAATACACAAAGTATTACATATTCTCATTAGTCAAATTGGCTGAATTTCATTAGTCAAATTGGCTGCCGGATAACAACATTTAACAACATGAAAAGTTCCCATACCATTTTGTTGTTTCAGGATTATAGTGTCTCCGTAAACTTGTTGCTTTTCGTTGCATTATTGAGGAATCCGCAGATTTTTTATTGCAATTTTGTAAAAACTCACTTTTTTGAACTAAAAACTATTGCATTCTGAATTTTTCGGCGTACCATTGTAGAAAACAGAAGGAGGAACTGTATGATCAGCGACAAGGATCTCATCGGATTCTGCCAGGAAGCAATAAGAATCCCCAGCATGTCAGGCCACGAGGAGGATGTGGCTAAGATGCTCAGACAGAAAATGCTTGATTTCGGCTTTGATTCGGCGGAGATAGTCGAGTATGGTAGTGTCCTTGGATGTATTCATGGAAAGAGGAAAGGTCCGAATATCCTTATGGACGGACACATCGATACAGTCGATGTAATTGACAGGGACAAGTGGTCACATGATCCGTTCTCTGCTGAGATCGTGGATGGAAAGATCTACGGCAGGGGAACTTCTGACATGAAGGGAAGTGATACTGCGATGATCGTCGCTGCGGCAAGATATGCAGAGGAGACCGGTCATGATTTCGCGGGCAACATCTATGTTTCCTGTACAGTACACGAGGAGTGCTTCGAGGGTGTTTCCTCAAGAGCAATCTCCAAGCTTGCAAAGCCTGATTTCGTAATCATCGGAGAGGCTACGTCCACAACCGTGAAGATCGGACAGAGGGGCAGGGCTGAGGTCGTTGTCGAGACTGAGGGCGTGAGCTGCCATTCATCCAACCCGCATAAGGGCAAGAACGCTGTCTATCATATGATGACGGTCATCGAGGAGATCAGGAAGATCGTACCGAATGAGCATCCGATTCTCGGAAAGGGTATTCTTGAGCTTACGGATATCAAGAGCTTCCCGTATCCGGGAGCATCTGTCGTGCCATCCCTCTGCCGTGCCACATTCGACAGACGCACGCTTGTAGGAGAGGACGAGGCTGTCATTCTCGGACAGGTTGAGGAGGCGATTGCCAGAGCAAAGGCAAAGAACCCTGAGATCAAGGCAAGATGCTATCTTGCTGAAGGTGAGGAGAAGTGCTGGACAGGTGAGACGATCAGGGCAAAGAGGTACTTCCCTGCATGGCTTACCGAGGAATCGAATGAGTATGTGCAGAAGGCACTTGCAGGTCTGAAAGCAGCTGGAATCGAGGCTCCGATATCTCACTTCTCATTCTGCACGAACGGCAGCCACTTCGCAGGAGAGGCCGGCATTCCGAGTATCGGATATGGTCCTTCACTTGAAGAGCTTGCCCATGTCAGGGATGAGTACATTGAGACGGAACAGCTTACAAAGGCTGCGAAAGGGTTCCAGTGTATACTGAGAGAACTTACAAAGTAAGGAGCAGAGAGAAAGCTTAAAAAAGGGAGAGATATATGGAAAGCATACTCAGTGCAATCGCATCGTTTCTGTGGGGTGCCCCGGTTCTGATCCTCATTGGAGCTGTAGGTGTCATGTTCGCAATCAGGACGAAGTTCTTCCAGTTCAGGCATTTTGGCCACATTATGAAGAATACTGCAGGCCAGATGTTCAGGAAAGGAGGCGGATCGTCAGGTAACGAGGGTACTCTTACTCCTCTGCAGGCTGTATCCTCCGCTCTTGCCGGCTGTGTCGGAACTGCTAATATCGCAGGTGTTGCCACAGCTATGGTCATCGGAGGTCCAGGAGCTGTTTTCTGGATGTGGGTCATCGCTCTTCTCGGAATGCTCACCAAGTGTGTTGAGGTAACACTGGGTCAGTATTACAGAATCAAGGGTGAGGACGGAGTCTATTACGGCGGTCCTATGTACTACATCGAGCGTGGTATGGGAAAGAAGTGGAAGCCGCTTGCAATCATATTCTCCATAACCATCATCCTCGGAGGTCTTGGTACCGCTGCGTTCGCACAGCCATACACAATGTCCACAGCTATCCACACAACTTTCGGTATTCCTACCTGGGTAGTGACAGTTGCTGCAGCTCTTATCTGTGGTGTTGTTCTCATCGGTGGCGTCAAGTCTGTAGGAAGCTTCTGTGAGAAGATCACTCCGACAATGTGTATCATCTACACAATCGGCGCATTCGGCGTCATCATCTTCAATTTTCAGAATATTCCATGGGCGATCTCCAGCATATTCAAGTATGCGTTCGCTCCGATGCCGGCAATCGGCGGTCTTGCTGGATCAACGATGATGCTCGCTCTCAGACAGGGCGCTGCAAGAGGAACATTCTCCAACGAGGCCGGATGTGGTTCATCACCTATCACACACGCAACAGCTATAACGGATCATCCTTTCAAGGAAGGTCTTTATGGATGCTTCGAGGTGTTCGTTGATACAATCGTCGTCTGCTCACTCACATCTCTTTCGATTCTCGTCGCAGGTCCTGAGATCTATCAGTCCGGACTTCAGGCAGAGTCTCTGACGATCGCAGCATTCTCGACAGTCTACAAGGGATTCGGCGGAATCATGGTCACGATTCCTCTCGCACTCTTCGCTTTCTCAACGATGGTAGGCTGGGAGATCAACTATGAGTCGGCGTTCTTCTACATCTTCCCGAAGGGAAAGAACTCCAACGGATTCAAGCTCTTCATAAGGCTTCTGTGGCTCGTTCCTGGCTTCCTTGCTCTCGGACATACTCCACAGTTCATCTGGACCATTGTTGATATCGTATCCGGATTCTGGTGTATTCCTAACTGTATAGCACTTCTTGCCCTTTCAGGCGTGTTCATGAAGATATACAGGGATTACAACGACAAGTACATCTACAAGACAAAGCCTGTCTCAGAGCCTCTTGAGATGCCAGAGTGATCTGATACGACTTTTGAAACTGCAGGGAGCTTTCAGCTTTTGAGAGCTCCC
>CALXON010000152.1 GCA_944389985.1 uncultured Spirochaetaceae bacterium
CGTTCCCATCCCGAACACGGAAGTAAAACGCCCTTACGCCGATGGTACTGCGGTTCATCCGCGGGAGAGTAGGTCGCCGCCAGGTTTTTTTTGTCTTTTCCCAGCTCCTCTATTGGAGCTGTTTTTCTTTTCTATGGACTCTCTTTTCCATATCTGTCAGGATTGACGCATGACTAAGGTTCTATTTGTCTGTCATGGGAACATATGCAGATCACCAATGGCGGAGTTTATATTCAATTATCTTGTATCTGAACGGGGAATATCCTCAGAGTTCTCTGTATCATCATCTGGTGTGAGCAGCGAGGAGTCTGGAAATGATGTGTACCCTCCGGCGAAGGCTGAACTCAGGAGAAGGGGAATACCATTCAGATCAAGACATGCCAAGCGGATATCTGACAGGGAATTTGAGGAATACGATATCATTATAGCTCTGGACCGTTCCAATCTTTCAGCACTGAGAAGACGTTTCGGAGACAGTCCGAAGATCAGGATGCTTCTTGATCGTGATGTGGATGATCCATGGTATACCGATGACTTCGGAACAGCTTTTGATGACATTCACAAAGGCTGTGCAAGACTTCTGGATGAGCTTGCTTCACTCTGATGTCATGTTATCATCGAAATATGAGAAAGATCTTACTTGGAGCTTTTGTCTCCCTGCTGATGCTGCTTCCGCTTTCCGCTACGCCGGAACCACTTGTCATACTCTCAATGGCTGCCCCTGCTGTAACGGCACTGGATAGTGATGAAGGACATGTCGATTACTCTTCACCTCTTTCTTCAGACATGCTCATGGCACTTGCAGTCCCTGCTGAAGTCAGGGATTCAGGGGTAACTCTCTCCGGTCTTCTTTCAGATAATCTCATCACCATGGGTACGAACATGTTCGATGCGGCCCTGATGATCAACAATTTTGATAATTCTGAGGTCATCAATGCAGGTGGCTCGATGGATATGCTCCTCGATGAGGAGAGCATACAGAATGGTTATCTCAGTGCTGATCTCACATTCAATGATGCTGATATCCTGTACAGATTCGGTTCAGGAGTGACAAGAGCAACCCTGAGCGGTACTCTCGGATTATCATTAGCATTCTTCGAAGAGCCGCTTCTGTCGCTTTTCATCGATACCGGAGATATGGTTGTGTCCGGGGATGATTCATATGCAGGTAATATGCTCGAGCTCAGACTCGAACTGAACAGGGAGCTGGTCGATGCATACATGGAAATGACAGGAGCCGGTATTGAGAGCTCAAGACAAGAGGCTCTCTGGTTCATCGCATCGCAGAGTGGTATGTATGACGAGATGGTTCTGGGTGCTGATCTTTCCTCAATGGATTACGATACTGTCATCACGGTGCTTGACGAGTGCAATCTTCTTGATGTGCTTGATGCAGCTGCTTTCTTCCTGACAGCAGTCGGTGATCCATCCCTTGATCTTCAGGATATGGTCATAATGGCCATAAAACCATCGATATATGTTAACGGGAAGCCTGTTGAGGATCTGGATCTCAGTAAAGGGCTCCGGCGCGTTGCTGATATATACAGTCTCATCAGTGCATTTTAGCAGGTCACAAAATCATCATTTTTTGCTATATTAGTTTATAAGGAGCAGAAACATTATGGATATCCGCTATTCAACAGGCAAGGAGCCTTTCAAGAGAATGAATACCGATGAACTCAGAAATGAGTTCCTCATTACAGATATCTTCCTTCCGGATGATGTCACCGCTGTCTATTCACATGTGGACAGAATTGTCACGATGGGCGCGATGCCGGTCAAGGAGACGATCTCCATTGACAAGAACATCGACTGCTGGAAGAACTTCGGAGTAGACTATCTTCTTGAGAGAAGAGAGCTCGGAGCCATCAACATCGGAGAAAAGGGAAAGATCATCGCTGACGGAACAGAGTATCCGATGGATCACTTCGATGGTATCTATATCCCTATGGGAACAAAGGACGTGAAGTTCGCATCTGATGATGCTGCACATCCTGCAAAGTTCTATATGTGCACGACACCTGCACACCGCCCGTATCCTGTCAAGCTGATCCCTCTCAAGGATGCCATCCACAAGCATCTTGGATCACAGGCCACTTCCAATGAGAGAACGATCAATCAGTATATCCACCCGGATGTTCTTGACACATGTCAGCTCTCAATGGGCCTCACTCATCTTGAGCCGGGTTCTGTATGGAACACCATGCCTGCCCATACACATGAGAGAAGAATGGAGGTCTACTTCTATTTCGAGATCCCTGAGGACAATGTTGTGTTCCATTTCATGGGAGAGCCGGGAGAGACAAGACATATCGTCATGCACAATGAGGAAGCTGTCATCAATCCATCCTGGTCAATCCACTCCGGTTGCGGCACATCGAACTACACGTTCATCTGGGCAATGGCCGGTGAGAACAGGGCATATGATGATCAGGATATCCTGAGGACTGACAAGGATCTGAGATAACCATTATCATAATAGCAGGGCATCCGGGATTTTCCCGGATGTTTCTGTCTCTGGTGTTGGTATAACTTTACTTATCTGTTATAAATAGGCTTTGGAGTTGCTTTATGCAGATAAGACTTAGGAATCTGAAGCGGAACTATGCATCCCTCCATGCTGTCGATGATGTTTCGCTTGATATACCATCCAATACAGTCTATGGAATCATAGGCCGTTCCGGAGCCGGAAAGTCAACGCTTGTCCGTCTTGTCTCCATGCTGGAGAAACCCGATCATGGCGAGGTCTACTATGATGACAAGCGTGTTGACAACCTCTCGAAGGAAGAACTCATAAAGGAGAGAAGGAAGATCGGAATGATCTTCCAGAACTTCAATCTCTTCTCCTCAAGAAACGCTGAGGACAACATTGCCTATCCTATGGAGATCTGCCATATGGACAAGGAGTATATCAGAAAGCGCACTGAGGAGCTTCTGGCTCTTGTTGGACTTGAAGGAAGAGGCAAAGCTGCCATATCGACACTTTCAGGCGGGCAGAAGCAGCGAGTGGCAATCGCAAGGGCTCTTGCTGTGAAACCTGAAATCCTCTTCTGTGACGAGGCCACAAGCGCACTTGATCCTCAGACAACGAGATCGATACTGGCTCTCATCAAGGAAATCCAGAAGAAGATGAACCTCACCGTCGTGATGATCACTCATCAGATGGAGGTTGTCCGCGATGCCTGTGACCGTGTGGCTGTGCTTGATGCGGGTCATATCGTTGAGGAAGGCCCCGTCTCTGACATCTTCGCTTCTCCTAAAAGTGACGTAACGAAAGATTTCCTTTCCTCCCTCACAAACGTTCAGGAATCAATTGTGAGATGGTCGAATGACGGAGGGCACTATACACTCCGCTTCCGTGGTTCTACTACAGACGAGCCTATAATCTCATCAGTTTCCGCTGCTACAGGAGCTGTGTTCAATATAAGGGCTGCGGGAGTCCAGAATGTGAATGATGAGGAGCTCGGAGTCATGATCACCGATATCGGGCCGGACAGTGTTACTGCAGAGAAAGCTGTCAGACTGCTCATTGAGAAGGGCGTATCGGTAGAGGAGGCAGAGTGATGGATACAATCATGTCTTTCTTCCAGTCAACCATGGTCACTCTGGTCCTTCAGGCCACATGGCAGACCATAGTGATGGTGATGCTTTCCACCGTATTCTCCATGATACTCGGATTCCCTGTCGGAATTCTCCTTCATGTGACGAGTGCGGAGGAGCAGGGCGGCATAATACCGCATCCGCTCTTCTGCAGCGTTCTCTCGCGTATCGTGAACATCCTGAGGTCATTTCCTTTCATCATCCTGATGATCGTTCTCATGCCGCTATCAAGGCTGATCATAGGAACCAGTATCGGAACGATGGCAACAGTGATTCCGCTTTCAATTGCGGCAGCTCCGTTTGTCGCAAGAGTGATCGAATCATCACTGAAGGAGGTTGATCCCGGAGTGGTGCAGGCCGCACGCGCAATGGGTTCCACGAACTGGCAGATAATCCTCAAGGTGCTCATACCCGAGGCGCTGCCGTCACTGGTATCCGGAGTGACACTTACGATAATCAATCTCATCGGCTATTCTGCAATGGCCGGTGCGATAGGAGGCGGCGGACTTGGAGACCTTGCCATAAGGTATGGATACCAGAGATTCAGCCCGTCGTATATGGTCTCGGCAGTCATCGTCATCATAGTCATGGTTGAGCTTATCCAGTTCATCGGAGACAGGATCAGTGCTCATCTGATGTCAAGAAGATGATGTTTCTGCAGGAATATACAGGAAAAACTGAAAAATTTTCACAAAGATAAAATCATTCAGGGCAGGGAGTTACTTTATAAACTTCCTGCCTTTTTTATAAATTTCGTCATAATGCCTGATATTTTTGTTGCATATTCTTGCACCATTATGCATAATCAAGGCATCAAACGATAAGGAGGACACGACATGACACATTCATCCATCATTTCCATGCGTATGTTCTCCATGATGATGCCCGTGAGGGCATAAGATTTTCATTTCCGGCACATCACTATTACTGTATCCGGGTCCTCAGGGACATCGACCGATCATTCAGAATTCTTAATGGAGAAAATATAATGAAAAAGACTTTTGCTGTTATTGCTGTGATTCTCATTGCCGCATCTGTATTCGCTTCCGGTTCGAAGGAATCTGCGGAATCAAATGTGCTCAAGGTAGGTGCTACACCTGATCCGCATGCTGTCCTTCTCAATCTGGTAAAGGAAGATCTCGCTTCTCAGGGAATCGATCTCCAGGTTGTCGAGTTCACTGACTATGTGACACCGAATGAGGCTCTTGCTTCGGGTGATATCGATGCCAACTACTTCCAGCATCTCCCGTATATGGAGAGTGCGAATGTGGAGCGTGGTTATCATCTGGTGAATGCCGGTGGTATCCACATCGAACCACTTGCCCTCTACAGCGAGAAGCATGCTTCTGTTGCAGATATCCCTGATGGTGCAAGAATCGCCATTCCTAATGATCCGACCAATGAGGGAAGAGCCCTTCTCCTCCTCCAGAGCGCAGGTCTCATCACCCTCAAGGAAGATGCCGGTCTTGAAGCAGTCCCTGCTGATATCGCAGAGAATCCGCACCCCTTCAAGTTCTCTGAGATCGAGGCCGCTTCTCTTCCCCGTATCCTCGCAGATGTCGATGCTGCAGTCATCAACGGTAACTATGCGATTCCCGCAGGCCTTATCGCAACCCGTGACGG
>CALXON010000153.1 GCA_944389985.1 uncultured Spirochaetaceae bacterium
ATGTATCTTGAGATAGATACCGACCCTGTATCGCTGATGTAGTTGACGTTAAGATGGTACTCTCGTAAATTGAGAACCATGTTGGATATATATACTCTCGGAGAGGATGTTCTCCGCGAAGAATGCAAGGACGTGAAGGTTTTCGACTCAGCGCTCAAAATGCTCGCTGATGCCATGCTCGAGACTCTTGATGAGGCTGATGGTGTAGGGCTTGCAGGCCCCCAGGTCGGTGTCTCCGACCGTATCTTCGTCGTCCATATACCGGATCAGGATCCGATAGTGTTCGTAAATCCTGAGATCATAAGGACAAGTATCGAGACATCACCGTATGAGGAGGGGTGTCTCTCCATTCCTGGTGTCTATTTCAATGTGATACGTCCTTCCGCTGTGACAATCCAGGCGCAGGATGTGAACGGAAAGCCGTTCACCATCGAGGCCGATGGTCTTCTCGCAAGGGTCATCCAGCACGAGAACGACCATCTTCATGGAAAGCTCTACATCGACCATCTCGATCAGAGAGACAGGGAAAAGGCTCTGAAGGAGTATGAGAGGAAGAGCAGAAGACAGCACGGAAGGAGAAGGGGCTGATGAGAATTCTCTATGCAGCTACAGGAGAGATCGCAGTTCCTCTTCTCCGCGCTCTTGCGGAGAGACAGCTTGTGGCTGCCGTGCTCACAGCTCCTGATGCTCCGGGAAAGCGTGGAAAGACGCTGCTGCCTTCTCCTGTGAAGAAAGCTGCTCTGGAACTGGGGCTTGAGGTGTATCAGCCGGAGACTCTCAGAAAGGAAGCGAGGGAGTATGTCAGGAGCATTGCTCCGGATGCTCTCATGTCGTTCTGCTATGGGAAGATCTTCGGACCGATGTTCCTTTCCCTCTTTCCCCGTACTTTCAACGTGCATCCATCACTCCTTCCGAAATACAGGGGATGTGCGCCCCTGTATGCCGCCATACGCAATCTCGACAGGGTCTCCGGCATAACGCTTCAGGAGATAGCCGAGGGTGTTGACGAGGGAAGGATCTACAGTACTGTGGAGTTCTCCCTTGACGGTACGGAGGACAACCTGACGCTTGAGAGGAGAGCTGCCGAGCTTGCTCCCAAGCTGGTTGTCCCAGTTGTTGAGAATATCGGGGAGTATCCTGTGAGGGATCAGCAGGGAGAGGCTTCCTATACGTCCTTTGTGAAGAAAGAGGACGGCCGGATTGATTTTTCCGCATCTGCGGCCTCTGTCCATGCTCTCATAAGGGCTTCCTATCCGTGGCCAAAGGCATGCTGCATGCTGGATGGAAGTCCCTTCTACATCACCGGTGTGTACGGTTCGGCATTCGATCCTGTCGAGAAGGCGGAGGAGAAGCCTGGAACGGTCACTGCGTTTGTTAAGGGAAAGGGACTGAAGATAGCGACAGGAGATGGATACATCTACGCCTCCAGAGTCCTTCCTCCTATGAAGAAGGAGATGGATGCGGCTGCATATGTGAACGGGTCGAAGGGAATAATAGGGAGGGTTCTTGAATGATGAAGAGAGCTCTTATCCTGCTGATGCTTCTGATCTCGCTTTCTGGAGCTTATGCTTCTGACAAGCCTGTATTCGCTCTTGTCCTTTCAGGAGGAGGCGCAAAGGGTGTTGCCCATGTCCCAATCCTGCAGGAACTGGACAGGAGGGGAATCGTCCCGGATATGGTGCTCGGTACAAGCATGGGCGCGCTCATCGGCGGTTTCTATGCAGCAGGCTACACAGGCGATGATCTTGAGAGGATAGTCTATGAGAACGACTTCATGGACATGATCTTCCAGCTCTATGTCATCCATGAGGCCGAGGTCATTCCAAGTCCGTTCACAGATTATGAGACGAATCTGCTTACTATCGAGTTCGGACAGGAGGGATTCGGAGCCGCGAACGGACTGCTTGATGATCAGTATGTGAACTCATTCATGAGAAGGTATCTGTCGAAGGTGCTATCAGTCACCGATTTCGATGATCTCTCGATACCATACAGATGCATCGGTACGGATGTGACCAACAGCAGGCGTGTGGTGTTCGACTCCGGTTCACTTTTCGACGCGCTCCGTGCTTCCATGGCCATTCCGATCGTTTTCGCTCCTGTCAGGCTTCAGGACGGAAGCTACATCATGGACGGCGGACTGGAGGATAATCTCCCGATTGATCTTGCAAGAGCACTCGGTGCGGACATAGTGCTTGCCGTAGATGTCAATGATGTCATGGGAATCTATGACACAAGCCCCGATGCGGAGACGCTTTCAGGTGCATTCACTGCCTTCACTGATTACCTTACGAGGCCGAATGTCATAAAGCAGTACGCAAACGCCGACTGGGTCATCACTCCAGATCTCGGCAGGTACTCCGCGATGGACTTCGGCAGTCTCGACAAGATATATGAATGCGGCGTTGCCATAGTGGAGGCCAGACAGGATGCGTTCGATGAGCTTGAGCAGCGCCTCATGCCTTACAAGGATGAGATGCACCGTGTCCTGTACAGGGACATAGAGGCTCCTCTGATAGAAGATGTGGTCTATGATGTACCGCACACATATGACAATGATCTTCAGGCCTTCATCGGCAGGCCCATGGACTATGAGACGATAACTGAGTTCGAGAACCTCCTTGGTGAGATCAGATCCCACGAGAGGCTCAAGAGCGTCACATATGAGATCAGGGATGGTGTCATAAACGTCAGAAAGGAGGCTTATCCCACACTCTCCGGTGATATCTCCTTCGGACTCAACGGCGGACTCGGTATCAGATACGATGGTGACAAGACATTCTTCGTCTTCAATCCTGAGTTCACGCTCTCAGGAAGGCTTGCCCTCATTCCATCCCTTGATCTGACATACGGTATTGTCATAGATGAGGGAATAACGCTCGATGCAGGACTTTCTTACCCGTTTCTGGATACAGCTTTCCTGTATGGAAACATCGGACTGAAATACGGACAGCTCTCATACCTCTCGATACCCGGAACAAGGAACTACAATTTCGGAAACGATGTGGGACTCTTTGCGAAGACCGGAATCGGGTATGTGTACAGGAATGATCTCCGTCTCGACATCATCATCGGTGCGGACTACAGCTATATATCCGGAATAACGAGCGGTTCTACAGAGCTTCTCGGCAGAAGCCATGATGTATATGTGTATGGCGGAATAGGTCTTGTGTATGACACCTATCTGGGAGAGCGTGCGTCAGATGACGGCTTCGAGGGCAGCTTCACGATCACGGCAGGCGGAGATTTTCCGCAGATGATGCCAGCGTATTCGATGATCCTCGAGTTCTTCGGAGCATATGGTCCGACACCATCCTTCAAATTCATCTTCGAGGGAGAGGTGTCGACAATAAGAAGGCCCAGGAATCTTGCCGCAGCCTACCGCGTCATGCAGACAGGACTTGTCACACATGACTATGCGTATTTCATGGGAGGCATACGTCTTCCTCTTCCTGCCTCGACGTACCTTGATGCGGGAGTCTATGCTGAGGGATACGGCAGCCTCGCTGAAGACATGATCAGAGACTGGAGCATGAATGAACTCATACCTTTCTGCACGATGGACAAGCTCGAGCTCGGAGGGTATCTTGCAGGCGGCATCATGACATCTTTCGGCAAGATAGGGGCTGAGCTCTACATCTCAGGAACTCCGAGAGTGTCATTCATGGTGAGCATAGAATAGGATGTACACCCGCTGGAACTCCTACAGG
>CALXON010000154.1 GCA_944389985.1 uncultured Spirochaetaceae bacterium
ACCTTCCCTGTCGAGCTTCTCAAGCATTCTCAGTCCCGGGATATAGGACTCGTTCAGCGATTCGAAAAGCCAGTTCTCCTCAAGGAATTTCGGATACTCCGTATGGCGCACATATGGCAGATGCGCATGGAGAAGAAGATTTATCCTGTTCATAGATCTGCGTCCTCCTCTCTGAAGAGCGCCGCGATATCCTGCACTACAGGATTATCGACGATCTGTCCTTCGCGTGTCGTCAGAAGTGACATATACAGTCTGTAGAGTGAATCGCTCTCCTTCATCTCTTCTCTGTGATTGAGCCAGTATGAGTCGATGAGCGTCACGGGCTTCGATGAGGAGAGAACCTCCCTCTCACCTTCAATCTCCGAGACAAGGCTTACGGAAGCCGATCCGTCACCATATGGTATTCCTATATTCCATTCATCATCGGAAAGGGATACGGGGATATCATAGAGCTCCTCGGCTCCGGAGCGGATGATGCTGACAGCGAGGAAAAGGCTGCCTGATGCGTTTGCTATCCTGTCACTGTCCATCTGTGAGAGCTGCCAGTAGCAGTAGGCCCATGAAGAACTCTTGAGCATCAGATGGATCTCTGTGTCAGGGTATGACTCGGGAAGCTGCTCGACGCCCGGAAGCGCGGCAACATACTCATTGATCTCCCTGTAGTCCGTGATGCCTGAAAGATAGCGGAGATTCGAGTCCTCGCCGATAGCGGAGTCTGTATCACTCTCATCGGCATACTTATCCCTCAGTTCCGAGATAATCTCATCTCTGGTGAGGTCATCAATATTAATACCTTCCTCCTGAGCGATATTCTTCAACTCAGACAAGGAAAGAGAATCGATATTAACCAGTATCATCGCATCCCCTTTTATCGCGCATCTGTATCCTAGAAAAAAGCTCCGTTTCTGTCAATGAATACGGGTGGAATGCATATCCGGATGGTGAAAAAAACGCATACTGGCGAACTTTGTTCTTTTGATGGAAAAATGTCCTATACTTCTGATAGAATCTTCCCTATGGAAAAGAAAGAAGAGAGGACCTCCCTTATCCTTCATGGCCACTTCTATCAGCCACCAAGGGAAAATCCGTTCACGGGAAGACTGCCCAAACAGGACTCGGCCGCTCCGTACCTGGACTGGAACGAGAGAATATACAAGGACTGCTACTCCGCCAACGCACATTCAAGATACCTGTCCCCGGAGGGCAGGATAATATCCATAACGAACAACTTCTCATACATATCATTCAACTTCGGCCCCACCCTCCTGTCATGGATGGATCAGGAGCATCCGATGTTCATGGACATGCTCCGGGAGGCGGACAGGCTCTCCCTGAAACGCCTCGGCCACGGAAACGCGATGGCTCAGGCATTCAACCATACGATCCTCCCGCTGGACAGATATGATGACGCAAGGCTCCAGATCGAATGGGGCGCGAGGGACTTCGAGAACAGGTTCGGAAGAAAGCCTGAGGGAATGTGGCTCCCTGAGGCTGGAATCAACGGTAACGTCATAGACCTCCTTGCTGAGGAGGGAATAAAGTTCGTGGTACTCTCCCCGTGGCAGTGCCGTGCTGTGGAGAACTCAAGCGGTACGGTCACACCGCTTTCAGGAAAGCCCGCGCCATACTGGGAGCCATATATCCTCACAGGACGCACAGGTGGAGAGGTCGCGGCGTTCTTCTACCATCCGGGACTTGCTGAAGGCATCTCGTTCGGCCATATGCTGCGCTCTGCGGACAATCTCTACGACACTCTGAAGGGAATAAAGACAAGCGAGAAGAGACCTCTCATCCATACAGCCACCGACGGTGAGATCTACGGCCATCATGAGCCCTATGGAGACATGGCTCTCGCAGCCCTCATAAGGAAGGTCGCCGAACGCAGTGACTTCATCTTCGACAACTATGCATCCTACCTTGAGCGCCATCCAGCAGTACTCCACGCGGAGCTCCATGCAGGAGAGGACGGACTCGGTACAAGCTGGTCATGCTCACACGGAGTATCAAGATGGTATAAGGACTGCGGCTGCTCGACAGGAAGCGAGCCGGGATGGAACCAGGCATGGAGGACGCCTCTCAGAAACGGTCTGAGGAATCTTGCCGACAAGATCGATGAGATATTCTCCACTGAGATAAAGAAGATATTCGGTGACAAGATCACTCCTCTCGAGATACTCCGTCTTGCGGGAGACCTGTATACGGGTAAGGAATCGATGAGGGACTTCCTTGAGTCACTTCACAAGAAGTACAGCTTCGCATCGACATATGACGTCGAGCTCGCCCACCTTCTTTCCGGAATGAAGAGCAGACACTTCTCTTTCACGAGCTGCGGTTTCTTCTTCGCGGAGATCTCCGGCATCGAGCCGAGACAGGACATTAAATACGCTCTCTACACGATCAGGATGTTCCAGCCGTACTATCAGGGAGACCTTCTCTATCCTTTCCTCTCCGATCTGAGGAAGGCCAAGTCCAACATCAAGGGAATGGGTGACGGCATGAACATAGCCCAAGAGGAGATGAAGGGACTTCCGGGAGAGGTCGAGGCCGCTCTCTACTTCTATCTGAACAGCAGGATCGTGGACGAGGCCTCAAGAAAGACAGAATACGGCAAGTTCATCCTCTCCCATCTCGATACGGATGGAGAGAACTTCTCCTGTGATGTCATAGACACAGTCAACCTCGATCTCTTCAGGTTCACAGTCCTCTCATCCTCATCGATCGAGAGCGGTGTGAACCTCTACATCTCCGAGAACGATGAGATGAACAAACCTGTACAGAGGCTGAGGGTGACGAATCAGGAGATTCCGGGAAGGATGCTCTCAGAGGTCCTGACATGGATAGACGGATCGATGAACAAGATCACCTACTCCGAGCTCTCAAGGCTCGCAGCTAAGGTCAGGAACTTCTCCATGCTGGTGAAGAACCTCAGGTTCATGCCTCTTGAGACGATAGTCCTGGAGAACCTCGGACTGACGCTGAAGCTGATCAAGTCATTCTTCACTGTCTATGCCAATGAGATTCCTGAGGAAAGACATGAGATCATCGGAGGAATGATAGCATTCATCAAGAAGTGCGGTCGTGAGAGTGACATCGCGGCACTCAACTCCATCCTCTCATTGCATGCTGAGTATCTTGCTGGAAAGGTCCTTCAGAACGGATTCACAGATGAGATAGCGGAGTATGTGATCGAGCTGATGTCTGAAAGCGGCGCTAACGGACTTTCGCCAGAGATCGGAGATCTGCAGAACGCTGTCTACCCGTACTACAAAGGCGAGAAGGAAGCGGGAACAGACAAGGAGAAGGCTGCGAAGGCCTACTCAGCCCTCAACTTCCAGTAGACTTCTGGCATGTTCCAGAGAGATACCGCTCGTGCTTCCTGAAAGAAGGCGGGCGGTTTCCTTTTCTCTCTCCTCTCCCCCGATCTGACGGATACAGGAGACAGTCCTTCCGTCCCTCTCCTCCTTGGAGACAAGGTAGTGCGAAGATGCCCTTACCGCGATCTGTGGAAGATGTGTTATGGCTATCACCTGAGACGATGAGGAGAGTTTCCTGAGCTCATCTCCGACCTTGTTGGCGCTCTCCCCTCCAAGCCCTGCATCTATCTCATCAAAGAGAAGCGCCTCAGCTCCGTTTCCGCACCCTGTTGATGCCTTGATCGCGAGAAGTATCCTCGAAAGCTCTCCTCCGGATGCGGTATCCTGGACATATGACAGTTTCTCTCCCTTGTTGGGAGCGATCAGGAAAGAGACTGAATCAGCGCCGTCAGGGCCCTCATCTGTCCTTTCGACAGAGATATGGAAGACAGCTGATGGCATTCCAAGCTCACGGAGAACACCAGAGATACCCTTCTCAAGCTTTTCCGCAGCTGCGGTTCTTGACGAGGAGAGACGGTCAGCAAGCTCATACACTCGAACCGAAACGGCATTGATCTTCTTCTCAAGATCCTCAAGAAGTGAATCACCGTCATCGATCACATGGAGTTTCTCCCTGTACTCCTCCATCGTCTGTATTGCTTTCCCAACACTGCCGCCGAAACGCCTCTTCATCTTCTGGATCACTGAGAGTCTGGAGTTCAGCTCCTCGAGCTCAGCTTCAGAGAACTCCAGTGATGAGAGCTTCGAGCGCAGTGTCATCGCGATATCCTCAGCCTCTATAGAGACAGGTTCAAGACGTTCCTCAAGCTCCAAAAGGGCAGGATCCTTCCTGACAGCCTTTGAAAGGTATGAGAGCGCTTCAGAGATAGCGGATGAACCGGCCCTGAGCTCATCGATGGCGGCAGAGAGGTTTTCCCTTATTGCCTCAGAGGAGTTTATGACATCAAGCCTTTTCTTGATCTCCTCCTCTTCTCCTTCTTTCAGACCGGCCTTTTCCAGCTCTGAAAGACAGAACTCTATGTAATCACGTTCCTCTGCATTTCTCGCCATCTCTTCAGAAAGCCTCTTCCTCTCCTTCTCCATGGCTCTGAGCGACGTGTACTCTCTTCTGTATTCAGCGAGGAGATCTCCATTACCTGCATGATCATCAAGCATCTCCCTGTACACACCAGGCCTGAGGAGCGTCTGATGGGCATGCTGAGAGGAGATGTCCACAAGTAAGGACCCGAGCTCCTCACCCTCCTTTCTTGATACAGGGATTCCATTGACCGTGTAGAGGGATCTTCCTGATTCCTTCACTGTACGTCTTATTATGATCTCTCCGTCCTCACCTTCAGCATCATGGTCTTCAAGCCATGCCTTCACAAGAGGAGATGAGGATATGAAGACACCTGAGGCCTCGGCACTGCTGCAGCCTTTTCTTATCGCATCTTTATCGGCTTTCGCACCCAGGAGGAGAGAGAGGGCTCCGAGAATTATGGACTTTCCGGATCCGGTCTCTCCCGTTATGACGGAAAAGCCGTCATTGAATCCGACATCGAGATTCTCGATAAGCACATAGTTCCTGACCGTCAGCTGCTCAAGCATGCATTCCTCCTGACCAGTTGAGCTTATCTCTGATTACCTCGGTGAAGTTTCTTTCAAGGGACCTGACGAGAAGAACGCGGCTTCTGCTCTTCTCCACCGTCACACGGTCTCCTTCCTCAAGAGGGAAATCAAGCTGTCCGTCTGCTGTCAGTACGAGATCCGTGCGCTGTCCTGACGGAATTGAGAGGGAGACAATCTTTCCTGATGTGACAAGAGGTCTGTTGGAGAGCGTGAACGGGCAGACAGGCGTTATTATCACCGCAGACATCTCTGAATCGAGGATGGGACCACCTGCGGCAAGGGAGTATCCTGTGGAACCTGTCGGAGTTGCGATGATCATTCCATCCGCCCTGAAGTGTCCGAGCTCCGTATTGTCCAGAGAGAGCTCCAGTGAGATCACCTTCGCGATTCCTGATGATGATATGACAGCCTCGTTCAGGGCTGAAGCCTGCCACACACGCTTTCCGTCACGGAAGACGGAGATGCGGAGCATCAGTCTTCTGGAGATGTTCCCCTCATTCTCCATATATGCAGTGAGGGCATCCTTCCACTCATCCTTCGATATTTCCGTTATGTATCCGAACGTCCCAAGGTTGACAGGAAGGATCGGAATTCCCAGATCATGGACAACGCGTGCCGCATAAAGAACGGTACCGTCACCTCCGAGCGTGATGACAAGATCGGTGGAGAGAGGGACAGAAAGCTTCTCTGAGCAGCTTCTCGTACTTACAAGATAGGAGATGATCCCCCTCTCATTGAGGTACCCTATGATCTCGTCAGCGAGGACCTGGCTCTCGCTCTTCGTTCCGTTTGCGATGATCAGCACCCTTGATACCATACACCACCTCAGCTTATATGACTGATGACACGCTGTACCGATTCCAGATCTGACTTGGATAGGAACGGATAGAGCGGGAATGAGACAGCACGGGTTATTGCGGCGATAGCGTGCGGGAATCTGTCATACTTGTCCTGATACCTGTATCCTACACTGCCGGTGAAGGTACGTCTGCATGAGACGGAGTACTTGGATGCGAACGCTATCGCGTCATCAGGTCTTGTGTTGACTATGACAGAGAATCCGAAGCCGTTTGCAGTGAAGAGAGGAGATGCGGAACCGAAGAGCTTCGCATCGCTTTTAAGCTGTGCCTGCTGGTACATCCTGTATATCTCGAAACGCCTTGTGAGAAGCGTGTCGATCTTCGAAAGCTGGACGATGCCAAGTGCGGCATTCATATCAGGAAGATCCGTATATGGAGCAAGGAGTGATGAATACTTCTTCAGTCTCTCGACATACTCAGGATCGGATGAGACTGCGGCAGCCCCTCCTCCTGTTGATATGACACCATCCTCCTCAAATGATGTTATCACGATATCACCCCCGGAACCGGCAGTGATGAAGGATCCGTCATCGCTTTCGAACTTGGAGCCGAGTGACTCAGAGACATCCACGATGACAGGCAGCCCCAGAGCCCTTATCTGATCATATGACTGTGGCATCTGACAGACCGGCTCGAAAGAGAGCACAGCCTTCGCCTCCTCCATATGTCTGGCAGCATCCTCCGGGTCGATGATTCCATACTCATCCGTATCCACGATCACGGCCTTCACGCCAAGGCGTCTGAAGACTTCCAGATAGATCTTAGGAGAGAGGACAGAGATTATGACACTGTCATCCTCATGCACATCGGCCGCAGCAAGAGATGCCATGATCGCATCAGGATACGAACGGAGCGCGACTCCGTCATCCTTTCCAAGAAACAGCGAAAAGGCCTTCAGGAACTCCTTCTTTCTCTCTCCCGGCCCGATCTTCTCATCGACCATTGTCTGGAGTACGGCATCCATGTCCTTTCTGTATAATGCGGGTTTATAGAATCTGATCAGTGCCATACAGCACATTCTAGCAGACAACGGATGCATAAGAAAGACCAGTCTGTTCTGACTGGTCCTAAGCCTAACGGAAACCGGGAGGATATTTCAGGGAAGAAATGAATCACAATGGTTTCTATATATTCCATTATATCCCGGATTCCGGTTATGTCTAAGAAAAAAGGTTATCTCTGTTTATAACAGAACAGATACATGTATTATAGGATAAACATATCTTATTTATATGATAAACCTATCGTTATTATCTGTTTACATATAATTAAGATTTATGAAATTTCTGTAAAGACGAAAAACAGCTCCAATAGAGGAGCTGGGAAAAGACAAAAAAAACCTGGCGGCGACCTACTCTCCCGCGGATGAACCGCAGTACCATCGGCGTAAGGGCGTTTTACTTCCGTGTTCGGGATGGGAACG
>CALXON010000155.1 GCA_944389985.1 uncultured Spirochaetaceae bacterium
CAGAGTGGAGATCTCATCGAACGCCTCCGCGGTCTTCTCCGCGCTTCCTGACAAGGATAATGCCAAGATCCTCTGCTATCTCCAGCACAGGGAGGATGCGATGGTCCTTTTCGGATTCTCCTCAGAGGAGGAGAGGTTCTGCTTCGAGCAGCTTCAGACTGTGCCGGGTATCGGAGCGCGGCAGGCTCTGAGAATCCTTTCCGGTATCACTGTGACCAATCTGATAAAAGCTCTTGACGGACAGGATGTGAAGACACTGGCAAAGGTTCCGGGGATCGGCCCCAAGACCGCACAGAAGCTTGTCCTCCAGCTGAGGAATGTCCTCGTGCTTGAGGAGGAAGAGCCTGAGACAAGGACAGAGGCTCCGGGACAGTTCCGCGACCTGATTGAATCATTTGCCGAGATGGGCTTTGAGCGCAGGCAGATTGTCAGGGTCCTTTCCGAGGTCATGGCCGAGAATTCGCTTATAATACAGGGTAAGGACAGCAGGGAGGCCGAGAGCTTCCTCTTCCCGCTTGTCCTCAGGAGGCTTTCCAGATGATTCTTGATACAAGCGAGGATTTCGGAGGAGAGGTCGCTGTAAGCGCACCGAGAACCGTTGATGCCTCCTTTCAGGAGGAGGACAGGCAGGAGAACATTCTCCGTCCGCAGTACCTGGAGGACTTTCAGGGACAGCAGCTCATAAAGGACAACCTCTCTGTCTTCATCAAGGCGGCAAGAGCCAGGAACGATGCCCTCGATCATACATTCATAGTAGGGCCTCCCGGACTTGGAAAGACCACTCTCGCCTCGATAATAGCGAACGAGATGCAGAGTGAGATCAGGATGACAAGCGCACCTGCGCTGGACAAACCCAAGGATCTTGCGGGAATACTCACGAACGTCACGGAGAATTCCGTCTTCTTCATCGATGAGATCCACCGCCTCAAGCCTGCTCTCGAGGAGATGCTCTATATCGCTATGGAGGATTTCGAGATCGACTGGGTCATAGGTCAGGGACCTGCTGCAAGGACGATGAGGATTCCACTTCCTCACTTCACGCTCATCGGAGCTACGACGAAGGCAGGTTCTGTCTCATCTCCTCTTGCCTCACGTTTCGGAATAAATCTCCATATCGATTTCTATGGTCCTGAGGAGCTTTCGTCGATCATCTCCCGCTCTGCTCACATACTTGAGACAAAGATCACCGATGATGCTGTGATGACGCTTGCGAAGTGCTCAAGAGGAACCCCCAGAATCGCGAACAGACTGCTGAGAAGACTCAGGGACTTCGCTATAGTCCTTGGTGACGGAACCATCACCGGGGATATCGTCAGGGAAGGGCTTGAGAGGCTCGGAATCGATGAGAACGGACTTGAGAGGATGGACAGGAACATACTCAGGACGATCATAGAGTACTATGGCGGAGGTCCTGTCGGAGCTGAGACTCTCTCTATATCCGTGGGAGAGGAGGTCGAGAGCCTTGAGGATTTCTATGAGCCGTATCTGATACAGCAGGGCTATCTCAAGAGAACACCACGCGGAAGATGCGTCACGGGAAAGGCATATGACCTTCTCGGAATCAAAGGAGGGGCCAATGCTGACCAGGGATTACTATTTTGATCTTCCTGAGGAGCTCATAGCACAGGAGCCCTCAGAGAGGAGGGGCAATGACAGACTGCTCCTTCTCGACAGGAAAGACAGCCATTACGAGGATCACATGATGGAGGACTTTCCATCTCTTCTTCATGAGAACTCCGTCATAGTCGTGAACAGTTCGAAGGTAAGGAAGGCGAGAGTCTACGGCAGGGCTGACACAGGAGGGCTGGTTGAGTTCCTGTTCCTTTCCCCGAATGCTGACGGAAGCTGGAAGTGCATGGTCAAGAAGGCGAAGAAGCAGAAAGAGGGAAAGCATTACGTCTTCCAGGACAGGGAAGGCAATCCCGTAAACGGTGGAGTGATCCTCAGGGAGAATGCTGACGGTACGAGGAATGTAGGCATGGAGACACCTGTCGATGAGTCGTTCTTCACCCTCTGCGGTCATGTCCCGCTTCCTCCATACATCAAGAGGGAGGACAGCTTCAGCGACGAGTCGAGATACCAGACAGTCTATGCGCGCACTCCCGGGTCTGTCGCAGCCCCTACTGCCGGACTTCATTTCACTAAGGAGCTTATGGAGCGTGTGAGATCGAAGGGAATTCCAATCTATGAGGTCACACTCCATGTCGGTGCGGGTACGTTTCTTCCTGTCAGAACGGAGAACGTGGAGGATCATCATATGCACACAGAGCACTATGAGATCGATACCGCTACGGCAGAGGCCCTGAATGATGCGAAAAGAAGCGGAAAGAGGATAGTGGCGATCGGAACGACGTCAGTCAGGACGCTTGAGAGCGCGGCGGATGCGGACGGGGTCATCAGACGCCTTACCGGTGATACCGACATATTCATCAGACCAGGCTACTCCTTCAGTTTCGTCGATGATCTTCTCACGAACTTCCATACGCCCGAGTCGACACTGCTGATGCTTGTCTCAGCCCTCGCAGGC
>CALXON010000156.1 GCA_944389985.1 uncultured Spirochaetaceae bacterium
CTGTCAGAAGAAGCCGTCTTTCGACGATGGAATGGGGCGGTGGGCTGATTCTCACTGACGGAGTGATCATCAGAGTCGACCATCTGAGGTTCTTTATGAAGTCCTCAGCTTCCCTGCTGTCGTATGAGGTGCCTCTCGCTGTGACAATAAGCGCGCTTTCAAGCCAGGATACAATCATGAGGTCCCCCGATGAGAATGCGCGGACCTCATCTGATGATGCACAGCTGAGAGCTCTTTCAAGATATGGATGGATACGGGGACCGAGTCTTGTCCCCATATCCATCATCTCATCAGTGCTGAGTTCCTTCATTTCCATCAGGAGAGTAGAGATACATGAAGTAATCCATGTCGGTCGAGAGCGTCTTGTCAATCGTCGGGAGAGTTCGCCTGTAGCTCTCGAGGGTGGTCCAGAGCCTGAAGAACTCAGGATCGGCTGAGTACGCCTCACTGTAGATCCTTGATGCCTGGCTGTCTGCCTCTCCCTTTATCTTCTCAGCCTCAGCATAGGCTGCCGAGAGGATCGAGCGCTTGTCGTTCTCTGTCTCACCCTGCCATGAAAGGAGCTGGCCCCTTCCGTATGATCTGTACGCCTCCGCGATCTGTCCTCTTTCCTTGATCATCCTTGTGTAGACCGATGTGGTGAGATCATCGGAGTAGCGTATCTGCCTGATGATCACATCCTCAAGCTCTATGCCGTACCGTCTTGTCAGCGGGTCGGCAGCCTTGAGCATCATGTCCGAAAGTCCGTCACGGCCGATCGTTATGTCTTCCTGCTGCATCACTGTCTCTGTAAGTGATCTCAGTGTCTCCCTGTCCTCCGGATTGTCGACATTCTCTATGTTCTCGGCATAGATCATCGAGTTTATCCTGTTCGTGCTCCTGACAGCCTCGTTGAGGTAGTTCTCTGATATGACGGTGCGGATCGTCGAGTCGAGCACATCGTTCAGTCTTGCGATTCCTCCCTCCACCGTCTTCACCGTCTGATAGAACATCGAGGGATCTGAAATCCTCCATCTTGCGGTCGCATCGACCCAGATGAACTGGTTCTCCTTTGTCGGTATCCTCTGCGCATCCCCGTCCCACGAGAGGAGCGTTCCGGGATACTTAGTCACCGTGTCGATGAACGGCATGCGGAATTTGAGCCCTGCTTCAGTCTCTGTCGCTGTAATGCGTCCGAATCTTGTGACTACGGAGATCTCCCCCTCATTCAGTATGTAGAACGGACCTGAGATGAAGAAGAGCACGGCGAATACGGCAATGATTATCAATATGGTCAGGAGTTTCTTCATCTGATGCTCCTTACAGGCAGGAAGTTCTCGACATTGCTGTCTATCAGCGTAACTGTGTCCGCATCGGAGAGCACATCCTCCATTGTCTCTATGTAAAGACGGCCTGCCGTCGTCTCCTTGTCCCTGGAATACTCTGAGAGCATCTCCCTGAATCTTGCTGTATCACCGACAGCCCTGTTTATGCGCTCTGAAGCGTATCCTTCAGCCTCTGAGATGATCTTCTCAGCCTCACCCCTTGCCGCAGGAATCTCCTGATTGTAGTACTGACGTCCTTCATTGATGTAGCTGTTCATGTCCTGAATGGCCTTGTTCACATCCTCAAAGGCATCCTGGACTTCCCCCTCTGGAGGCATGATGTTCTGAAGCTTCACGGCGACGATGTCTATTCCGAATCCGTATCTGTCGAAGATCACCTGCATGGCCTCGGCAGCATCATACTCGATCTGCGTTCTCTGATCGGTCATGACAGCGAGGATCGGAAGATCTCCCACGAGCTGGTTCATGACGGACTGCGAGATGTCCCGTATGGTCGTCTCCTTGTCCTTCACGGAGAAAAGGTAAGCCCTCGGATCGGAGATCCTGTACTGCACGATCCATTCGACATCGACGATGTTAAGGTCTCCTGTGAGCATCATCGACTCATCCTGATTGACCCTCGCGTTTGTCAGTGAGGTTCCTGTCGGATCGGTTGCCCTGTAGCCGAATGTGAGAGTCTTGACGATCTGTGTCTCGACATTGATGTTCTTCTCGATACCGAACGGAATCTTCATCTGAAGTCCCGGTCCTGTAGTCCTCTGATACTCTCCGAATCTCAGAACCACCGCATTCTCCGTCTGGTCGACAGAGAAGAATGATGTGAATACCGCAAAAAGGAGAATGACTACCAGAACCGCGATCACCACAGCTTTCGGGCTGATCGTGAATGATGGTCGTCTTCTGTCTGTTTCCTGATTGTCCATATATAGAAGATAACCTTGAAAACCATCTTGAGGAAGATGCCGGGCATGGGTATAGTAGCCATATGAAGAAAAGACTGATTACTTCGGCATTGCCATATGTGAACAATATTCCGCATCTGGGTAATCTCACACAGGTGCTGTCAGCTGATGTCTTCGCACGTTTCTGCCGTTCCCGCGGTTATGAGACACTCTATATCTGTGGAACGGATGAGTACGGAACGGCAAGCGAGACAAGGGCTCTGCAGGAAGGGGTCACCCCGAGAGAGCTCTGTGATCATTACCACAAGATCCACAAGGCCATATACGACTGGTTCAACATCCAGTTCGACTACTTCGGACGCACCAGCACTCCTGAGCAGACCGAGATCGTACAGCACATCTTCTCGAAGTGCGATGAGAACGGCTATATAACGGAGAAGGAGTCAGAGCAGCTCTACTGTCCTGACTGCGGACGCTTCCTTGCAGACAGATTCGTCTCCGGTACCTGTCCTCACTGCGGATACGAGGGGGCGAGGGGAGATCAGTGCGAGAAATGCGGAACGCTTCTTGACCCCACAGAGCTTATCGATCCCAAGTGCTCCGTCTGCGGATCAACACCTGTACTGAAGAAGACGAAGAACCTCTATCTGAACCTTCCCAAGCTCATGCCCGAGCTGAAGAAGTGGATGGACAAGGCTTCCGTAGAGGGCTTCTGGGCGAGGAATGCCGTGCAGATCACATCATCCTGGCTCCGTGACGGACTTCAGGAGAGGTGCATCACCCGTGATCTCAAATGGGGTATCCCTGTGAACAAGCCCGGCTACGAGGACAAGGTCTTCTATGTCTGGTTCGACGCTCCTATCGGATACATCTCCATGACGATATGCAGCACAGGCGACTGGGAGAAGTGGTGGAGGGATCCGGAGGGAACCGAGCTTTTCCAGTTCATCGGCAAGGACAACATCCCGTTCCATACCGTCGTGTTCCCGTCATCGCTGATCGCGACAGGGGAGAAGTGGACAATGCTCCACCATATGTCATCGACAGAGTACCTGAACTACGAGGGTGGAAAGTTCTCCAAGTCGAAGGGTATCGGAATCTTCGGCAATGATGTCGAGGAGACAGGAATCCCTGCTGATGTCTGGCGCTTCTACATGTTCTACAACAGACCTGAGAAGAGTGACTTCACATTCACCTGGGCTGATTTCCAGGACAAGGTGAACAAGGAGCTCATAGGCAATCTCTCCAATCTCGTGAACAGGACACTCACATTCGTCGGAAGATTCTATGACGGATCGATGGGAGAGGGTGAGTTCGATGAGGCCCTGAAGGATGAGATCATCAGAAGGGAGAAGGCGATCACGGAGGCTCTGGAGAGAGCTGACGAGAAGGATGCCCTTCACGGCATATTCGAGCTTTCTGACATCGGCAACAAGGCATTCCAGGAGGGAGAGCCATGGAAGGCGCGGAAGGATGATCCGGAGAAGGCCGGAAAGCTTCTCCGCACACTCATGTATCTCATCAGGGATCTCGGTGTGATGGTCACTCCGTACATGCCTGAGACGGGAAGGAAGATCCTGTCATTCGTCTCTTCAGAGGGATCTGAATGGAACACTGTCGGGTCATTCTCAGGAGATGTGAAGGTCGGTAAGACAGAGCTTCTTTTCCAGAAGCTTGAAGATGAGAGAATCAAAGAACTCAGAGAGCGCTACTCCGGTTCCCAGAAGGAGAGGGAAGAGCGCAGAAAAGAGGAAGAGGTGGATAACAAGATGGAAAACGAAGAGAAGAAGGAAAGCCTTTCAGAGGAGTTTGCAAGGCGTGTCATCCTCAAGGTGTCGAAGATTGTCAATGTCGAGAAGCATCCCGGCGGTGACAAGCTCTACATCCTCAAGCTTGACTGCGGAGAGGAGGAGCCGAGGCAGATCGTCTCCTCGATCGTTCCTTTCTATACGATAGACGAGCTCATGAACAGGAACATCGTTCTCGTGTCGAATCTCAAGCCTGCGAACTTCCGCGGCGTCAAGAGCTATGGAATGCTTCTCGCGGCATCCGACAAGGATGATGAGACGCACTCTACCTGTGAGCTCATCTTCGCTGATGATATCGCTCCGGGAACTGTCCTCAAGTATGAGGGAGAGGGAGAGACAGAGAAGGTTACGACGTACATCAAGCCTGATCACTTCTTCGCTCTTCCGATGAAGACTATCGACGGCTATGTGACGATAGAGGGCAAGAAGCTCGGTGCTGACGGCCATTTCCTCCGCGTATCGAAGTATACAGACGGTAATGTGGGCTGATCTATGGAAATCGAAGGACTGCACAACAGACTTGTCAAGATTCAGGGACAGGTCGGCGGAATTGAGAAAATGATGAACAAGGGTGCCTCTGCGGAGAGCATCCTTGTCCAGATCTCCGCGATAAAGGCGGCCATACACAAAGTCGGTGAGCTTGTGATCCTTGAGGATATTAAGGAGCGGCTTGAGGCAGCCGGCGCCGATGATGAGTCTAAGGAGCAGGCCGCAACAGACATAAAGCGCTTCTCTGCGCTCATATCATGAGGTGAGGAGCTTCCTCACATAGCTTCTGAAGATCCTTCCTCTCTCGTATTCGTTTGCAAAGTGCTCATCAGCATAGGCTCCGGGAGAGAGAAGGATTATCTCTGAAGTGTCCCTTGATCCTCTTCTTGACCTCACGCTCTCCATCGCTGAATCGACAGCATCCTCCATTCTGTCAAACGGACCGGTGAACTTTATACCGTCGCGTCTGAGTTCAGGCACGAGCCTGTCTGTGAGGCTTCCAGATAGAAGTGTCAGCGAGACAGCGTCATCAACAGGCCGTCTCAGTTCCTCCAGATCTGTATGACTCTTGTCAGTACCTCCGAGTATGAGGTGCACGGGTGTGCCTCTCATTCCCCTCATCGAGAACTGCACTGAGATCGGAAGGACCGACGCCGAGTCATTTATGAATGAGATACCATTGTGTACGGCGACAAGCTCCAGCCTGTTCGGTATTCCCTTATATCTCAGGATTGCTTTCTTTATATCCTTCCTTCTGTAGCCCAGCGCCCTGATGCACTCCCATGCAAGCTCGCTTCCGCTTCTGTGTCTGAACGGGTTGAGGGGGGAAGGGTAGGATCTCACCTTAGCCTTCGTGATCACACCTGAGAAGAGCAGTTTCTCACGAAGGAACCGCGGGATTATGAGCCTTCTTGTCCAGGGACCTATGATCAGGCCTC
>CALXON010000157.1 GCA_944389985.1 uncultured Spirochaetaceae bacterium
CTGGTACGGATCAAGTCCTGTGACCTTATATGTATCTGTGTCAGCAGACACTACTGTCCATCCATCAGGAGCCTCACCTCCCAGCTGATAGCGGTAAGCCGTAACCTCAGGATCGTCCAGAAGCCATTCCCACTCGACGGTCATGCCCGCTGCGGCAAGTGATACCATACCCGTAACAAGAACAGCAAGTATCAGCAAGAATTTTCTAAGTTTCATAAGCAAGTCTCCAATGCTGTAATTGTACGCCCTATCGCGGCAGCAGGCAAGAAAGTTAGAGATTTTCTCATAAACTCTCTTCATCATATAATGACAGGCATGTGTAAGATAAAGAGCATCGCGGTATTCTCAGGGTCGTCTTTCGGACGTGGAGACACATACAGGAAAGCGGCGGAAAGACTAGGAGACGCAATCGGCAGGAGGGGGATCAGTCTTGTCTATGGTGGTGGCTACAAAGGACTGATGGGTGTCATAGCCGAATCGGCGGGAAACCATGGAAGCAAGGTCATCGGAGTCCTTCCTGAAGCCATGAACAACGACAAGGTGAAGCTGAAGGCTGTCGAGACGGAGCTCCTCATCGTTCCCGGCATGCACGAGAGGAAGGAGAGGATGTACTCGCTCTCAGATGCCTTCATCGCAGCCCCCGGAGGCATAGGAACGATAGAGGAGCTTGCCGAGATCTATACATGGAGACAGCTTGGCTACCACAGCAAGAACATAGCCCTCTACAATGCCGGAGGTTACTGGGATCCATTCATAGAGATGATCGGGAAAGGCACGGAAGAAGGCTTCATCACTGAGGAAGTGAGGAATGTTCTCATAATAGAGTCCGATCCTGACAGGCTTCTCGACAGGCTTGAGAAAGAGCGGATGGAGCTCCCTGAGAAGCTCGGCTAGACTACTCCCACTGCCGTTCGAGCTTGCAGATCTCTCCGATCAGAGGCCATGCGGTTCTCGGCATGGCGATGCCGTCGATTCTGTTCACAGGCATCGCCCCCATGCTTGTCGATGAGATGAAGAGGGAATCGAACATATGGAGGTTCTTGTCTGTCGGAGGCATGTACTCCACTGTCAGCCCCAGTGTCTTCGCAGCTTTAAGCACGGAAATTCTGGTGATGCCTGAAAGGACCATCTCATCCGGAGCTGTGTAGAGCCTGTTTCCAGATATACCGTAGAAATTGCTCCTCGTTCCTTCAAGCACATAACCCTTCCTGTTCACAAGAAGCGCTTCGAAGGCTCCTTTCCTCTTCGCCTCCTCCAGTGCGATGTACTGCATGAGAAGGTTTGAGGTCTTGGCCTCAGGCAGGAATCTCTCTCCTCTGTACAGCGTGCAGTCGATGCCGTCCGAATAGTAGCTCTCAGGATAAGATAACAGTTCTGTGTATGTAATGAAGAGCTTAGGATCCGGACCTCCGACTATCAGGATGCGTACAGAAGCGTCTCCGATACCGTCAGCTTCTATCAGAGACTCGAGGGAATCTTTGATCATCTTGTCGGAGAAGGGATGTGTGAGATTTATCGCAGCACAGGAAAAGGCAAGCCTTTTCAGGTGATCATCAAGATGAACGATATGTCCGCCCAGCACACGCAGAGCCTCATACACCGAGAATGAGTACTGCATCTCCCTGTATGTGACAGGAAGCACAGCCTCGCTCTCCTTCACCACTATTCCGTTCTTTATCGCACTCTTTTCCATAATCACTTCGTATAGTCGATGATCTCACGGGGCTTCGAACCATTAGGTGGTCCCACGATACCATCGTCCTCCATCATCTCAATCAGCCTTGCGGCTCTGTTGTATCCGATCCTCATGCGGCGCTGGAGGTATGACGCGGACGCGGTCTTGCGTTCATAGCAGATGCGTTTCGCCTCCTCATACAGAACCTCATCACTGTCCTCATCGGAAAAGTCCCCGCCGCCTTCGGAAATATCCTCTGATGGTTCCGGATCATCCTCGAAGATATCATCGGAAAGATAGTCAGGCTCTCCGTTGCGCTTCGCCGCTGATGATATCGCATCGACCTCCTCATCCGAGAGGAAAGCACCCTGTATACGCTTGTTGCCGAACTGGGTTGGATCCATGAAGATCATGTCACCCTTGCCAAGGAGATTCTCAGCGCCCTGCTCATCGAGGATGATTCTCGAGTTGAGACCGGAGGAGACAGCGAACGCTATGCGTGCAGGGAAGTTGCTCTTGATCGTGCCTGTGATGACATCGGCAGACGGACGCTGTGTCGCGAGAACAAGATGTATACCGGCAGCCCTTGCCTTCGCTGTAAGACGAGAGACGAAGACATCGACATCCTTGCCGACCGATGACGTCATGATATCAGCAAACTCATCCATGATGAGCACGAGATACGGAAGCTTCTCAGCAGGTATTCTCTCATTCTGTATCTTCTCATTCAGTCCCTTGATGTTCCTTACGCCGAAACGGGAAAGCATCTGGTATCTTCTCTCCATCTCATCACAGAGCCACTTCAGCGCCTTCACGACTTTCTTCGGATCTGTGATGACAGGAGTCAGGAGATGAGGGATGCCGTTGTAGATCGAGAGCTCGACGACCTTGGGGTCTATCATGATGAAACGGACTTCCTTCGGAGATCTCGTATAGAGAACCGTACAGATGAAGGTGTTGATGCAGACAGACTTTCCTGAACCGGTTGTTCCAGCGATGAGCATATGCGGCATCTTCGCCACATCGATTATCTGGGGAGAACCTGTTATGGTGCGTCCGAGTATCATCGGGACACTGAGCTTGCCGCTCTCAGGATTCTTCTTGTACTCCCTGAGCATGTCCTTGAAGCCTACAACAGCCCTCTTCTTGTTCGGAACCTCTATACCCACGACCTGCTTTCCCGGTACCGGCGCAAGTATTCTTATGTGCACACCACCGAGGTTGAGCGAGAGCTCGTTGTACTTTCCCGTGACCTTGGATACAAGAGTTCCCTCGTGGAGCTTAATCTCGTACATCGTCACGGTCGGTCCCTTGACTATATCGACAAGCTCGACATCGACATTGAACTCGGCAAGCGTCCTGACGATTGTATCGCCGGCAGCTCTCGTCTCATCATCTATCTCCGTGGATATTCCCGGATAGTCATAGAGGATGGAATCATTGGGGAACGCATACTTCTGCCTTGCCCTCTGTGCTATGCTTCCATAGCCATACTCATTTGATCTGAGTCCTCCGATTCCGACAGAGAGCATGAGTTCATTCTCCTGCCTGGGAGCTTCCTCCGTGCTGCTTTCAGTCTC
>CALXON010000158.1 GCA_944389985.1 uncultured Spirochaetaceae bacterium
CATGGTCAGTGAATCACTATCACAGTTCCCTGCCTGGGTCACGATGGTGTTCGCATCCTCCCCCGTCGTCATATCCACACTGGTGGCGATAATCCTGAATATCATCCTGCCGAAAGAGGAAAATGGAGCACAGTAACACAGATACTCTGCGGGTAGCTAGGGATTTCCGGATCAGCTACTTTGCGTATAGCTTACAGAAGCATATCCGCGGACACTCTGAGACGGTACCTTACGGATACAAAGCGGCATATGAAAAGATCCTGCTATGCTTCCTGCTCCCTGAACGACCACTGGAAGAAGATATCCCGCAGGTTGCGGAAATCGCCACGTCTGATCAGTATGGAATCTCCATTCTGCATGATGATCCTGTCAGCGGAGATCGTGCGTACTGAATCGAGATTGACTATGTAACCTCTGTTCGGCTGTATGAACTGCCCGGGACAGAGCGCCTCAAGCTCGATGAACAGCTTTGAAAGAGGCTTCTTCATCTCCTCATAATCAGCGGTGGCTGTGTGTACGATACGTCTGTACGCGACACTCTCGATGTACATGATATCATTCGCATCGACATTCTGTATGACACCGTTCTCAAGCGAGAGCATGACAGGCTTCTTGGCTCTCTCCGCAAAAGGTCTCACCGCCCTGTCCAGTGCCTCTCGCACACTCTCTTCCGAAAGAGGTTTGGTCACATAGTGAACGGCATTGAGGGAGAATGCCTCAACAGCATAATCCCTGGAAAATGAAACGAAGATGATCTCGGTCCTGTCATGTCTGTCCCTGATCTCCTTCGCTATGTCGGTACCGAGATAGCCTGGCATGCAGACATCAAGAATGACAATGTCCCAGCCTCCGGATGATCTCAGATCGGAAAGGAATGCGTCAGGATCATCGTATCCCGTGATGACGGCATCCAGTCCGGGGGCCTCTTCAAAATATTTCTCGGCTATCCTTATCTCAGTCTTCAGCTGATCGCTCTGATCGTCACATATTGCAACACGGAACATACGGCTTTTCCTCAATAAGATAATCTTAGAATAACTCCGTTTTCTAAGATTCTGCAAAGTCTTTCAGAGGCGTTTCCCGCAATTTTTCCGTCGGATTTACATATTCATAACGAGTATTTCACTGTCTCTTTGTGATGTCGGTACCGAAGAACCTCTCAGAGAGCGCGGAAAGCTCCCCTGAAGCTGAAAGTTCCTCAATGATTTCGTTTATCCTTTCCCTGAGAGCTGCTGTCTCATCACCCTTTCTCATTGGGATCGCAACCTCCGTCGGATCATCTGCGATCACGGCGATCCTGAATCCCGAATCGGGATGTGCCTTCATGTAATCGTAGTATGTGACCTCCGCGTTTAGCGTCGCATCGATACGGCCGGACTTCAGCAGCTCGAATGTCTGATTGAGGTCATCAACTCCGGTGACCTCAGCTCCATATGACTCAGCAAGCTCAGCATATGTACTTGAGATCGTGTTTGCCGTATGCATGCCTGCAAGGTCATCCATGGTCTTTATCCTGTCATCATCACCACGCACTATGACTGCTGTACGGTTGTAGGCATATGGAATTGTGAAATCATACTTCTCAGCACGTTCCGGAGTGACATCCACTCCATTTATCATTATGTCGTAGCGTCCTGCATCGATTCCCGCAAGAAGACCGTCCCACTCACCTTCCACGAAGACAGGGGACACACCGAGTTTCCCGGCTATAAGCCGGCCGAGCTCCGTATCATAGCCTGTGAGGGTGTCATTCTCATCATGATACGTCCATGGAGCCCATGTTCCCTCCATGGCTATCGTTATCTCGCCCTTTTTCTCAATATCCGCAAGCAGATCGCCCGAAGATTCATCACGGCTACAGGCGGAGAGTGCAAGAAGCACGGCCGATACAGTTATCAATACTCTGAAAATCCTCATCATATCATCCTCAGTTCTGGTTCATTATCGTCGAGAGGAACTCTCTGGTCCTCTCTTTCTCAGGAGAGGAGAAGAACTTCTCAGACGGAGCCTCCTCCACCACCTTTCCCTCTTCCATGAAGACCACACGGTCAGACACATTCCTCGCAAAGCCCATCTCATGGGTGACGACAAGCATTGTCATCCCGTCCTCAGCAAGCTTCCTCATCACGGAAAGAACCTCCCCCGTAAGCTCTGGGTCGAGAGCTGATGTGGGCTCATCGAAGAAGATCATCAGAGGATCGGAGGCCATGGCCCTTGCAATCGCCACACGCTGCTGCTGCCCGCCGGAAAGCTCTGACGGATAGCTGTTCCCCTTATCCTGGAGTCCGACTCTTGAAAGCAGCTCCATACCCTTCTCCTCAGCATCCTTTCTGGACATCTTCCTTGCGACAATAAGTCCTTCAGTCACATTCCCGAGTGCGGTCCTGTTCAGGAAGAGATTGTAGTTCTGGAACACGAATCCTGTCTTCTTCCTGAACTCTAGGACATCATGTCTTGAGGGAGATGAGAGGGAATACTCCTTGCCGTCGAAGATCATCGTACCTGAATCAGCTCTCTCAAGAAAGCTCACACATCTGAGCATCGTAGTCTTTCCGGCTCCGCTGGGACCAAGAATCGCGATCACATCGCCCTTGTCAACCGAAAGGCCGAAGTCCTGTATGACCATTCCGTTTCCGAATGATTTTGAAAGTCCATTCACTCTCAGAAGATCATCTGCCATATGTCCCAAGCCTTTTCTCACCTACTCTCTGAAGCTTTGTAAGTACAGTACAGAAAATGAGATAGATAATTCCAACCTCAATATAGAGCGCAAGAGGCTCATAGGTTCTCGCGACAATCCTCTGCGTCGCCATGAACATCTCCGTCACCGTTATGTTGGCAGCAAGCGATGTATCCTTAACCATAGCGATGAGTGAGTTGGAAAGCGGAGGAAATGCTATGCGGAGCGCCTGAGGCAGCACGATGCGGCGGATGATCTGGAGATATGTCATGCCGACACACTCTCCTGCCTCCATCTGACCTCTCGGCACAGCCTCGAGAGCTGCCCTTATTGTTTCCGCAGAGTATGCGCCTTCGTTTATTGAGAAGACAAGCACGGCTGCGGGGAAAGGATCTATGAGTATTCCTATGTTCGGAAGTCCGTAGAAAACGACAAAGAGCTGCACCAGAAGAGGCGTTCCCCTGACAACCCAGACATAGAACCTCGCAAGCTCCTTCAGCCCCCTGATGCCCGCGAACTGGACAAGTGCCGTCACAACGGCGATCACCATGGCGATGGCGAATGAGATCACCGTCAGAGGTATCGTCATAGTTAGTCCTGGTATGAGAATATTCCAGAAAGAATCTATCAGAATGTCCAGAAGTCTTTCACTGATCATTGTTTCCTGTGGTTCCTGAAAGAATATAATACAGTAAGCGATGATACGGCAACAATCATTCTACCGTACGGCGAGAGGAAACTCATATGGAGCAAGCGGTTCTCCGGTCTCTGCGTAGTATGGTGTCACCCGTATGATCCTCTCCTCCGGCACTATGCTGAGAGTGTACCAGTAGCCCATGCTCTCAAGCTCGACGACAGGAGTATGACGGCGATGGAGGGCTGCCGCATTGAACTCAGAGAAGCTCTCACCGATCCTGTATGCTATGTTTCCCTTGTGATGATGCCCTGTCAGAAGAAGAGAGACCCCGTACTGATCCATCAGCCGGTAGATCCTGTTCCTCTCAACTATATCGGCAAGCCCTGTGATGACAACGGACTGGTCAGGAACACCTCCTGTCGTGTTGTTTATGTGCGCTATGAAGATCTTGTACGGGTTGTCATCATTCTCAAGCGCATTTTCAAGCCATGCAAGCTGTTCCCTTCCGTAGATCCTCGTTGAATCATCTAGCTTGTAGATGGAGAGCTCTCCGAATTCATAGCGTGTCATTCTGGGAGAGAAGCCTGAGGGGACAAGAACTTCTGCAAACTCATCCCAGAAGGACTCGTTGTGCATATGACGTTCATGATTGCCTATCACATAGACAAAGTTTCCGTTCGTCCTCTTCTGACACTCCGAGATGAATGATTCTGTATGATCCCTGGTGTAATCACCGGTATCGGAAAGATCTCCGAGACAGACAGTGAAAGGATAGTCCTTCCCGTCAAGAAATGAGATGAACTCATTGGTGAAATCAGTGACTCCGGAGTCCGTCCTGTCGACATGCACATCTGTGACGAACGGGAATGTCAGCTCATCAGCTGTCCTCTTCACTCCGTACGGCTCTGCCTCCATCTTTCCGTCCACCACCCCGCTCACGAGAACGCCCGGTTCTGTAAGATCAACAGAATCAGAGAAAGGGTTGGAGGTTATTCCGGAAATGATGTTCCCCGGAACCGTACAGGAGGCAAGGAGGACTGCAATGACGAATACTGCTGCCTTTCTCATATCATCCCCCCGTATGAATACCCGAGCCTCAGCCCGTATCCTGATATCATCGCGACAGGATCCATGAGATACTCCGCCCATTTGATGTATCCATCAGCGAAAACCGATGAGTTTTCATCTATGTCCCATCCGAGTCTGAGACCGAAGACCGGCAGGGCCTTCCAGTCACGCTCCCACTCCTCAGCCATCGTGAAGTACAGCGTTATGTACGTCGGATCGATGTAGAATGTTCCTGAGAGCTTCAGAAGCGGGGACAGAGACCACATGACAAGGGATGAATACTCGGAGTATGCCGCACCTACGGCAAGTCCAAGTCCATACTCAAGACCGAAGAACCCCCATCTGAAATGCTGTGAGAAAAGATATGACAGTCCGCTCCATCCACCCTCTGACGGGATGTATGAAGTGTTGAGGATGAACTTGTTGGACAATGTCCTCCCCGTCTCAAGCTCATAGGAGAGCATTCCGTCAAACTGGCTTGCTCCCTGTCCCCTGAACATCACCGAGAAGCCGTCAAATGAAAGACGTACAGATGATGTTGCAGGAAACTCCAAAGCTGTCGTGCTCCTGTACCCTATCATTCCCTCAGCCTCAAATGACACAGCCATGAGCGGCATCATCAGCAGAGCTGAGAGCATGATCATTGCGATTCTCTTCCCCATGTGATAAGTAAGATAGCACCAGATCACGGGAATTGGTAGAATATCTGAGGAAGAAAACATGAATAGTAATGAAATAAGGATCATATACGGAAAAGACGCTGAATCGATGACAAGGAAGCTTGTCAGCTAGATACCTCTCGAGAACATGATCGGAGACAGGGACACAGGCATTGTCATAAAGCCGAATCTCGTTGTCCCGTCAAAACCGGAGCAGGGAGCGACGACACATACAGCCATCATCACCGCTTTAATAGAGTACCTTCAGGAAAACGGATTCAGGAACATCACAGTCGCGGAGGGCTCCTGGGTCGGTTCAGAGACTGAGGACGCATTCCGTCTCAACGGCTACTACAGGATCCGTGACAGATACGGTGTGAAGCTTGTCGACACAAAGAAGGACAGGTTCAGGAAGCTCACATACGACGGTCTGACAATGGAGGTCTCAGAGACGATGCTCTCAGCCGGTTTCCTTATTAACCTTCCAGTACTTAAAGGTCATTGCCAGACACTGATGACATGCTGCCTGAAGAACATGAAGGGCTGTCTCTCAGACAGATCCAAGAGGGATTTCCACAGATGGGGTCTCATGCATCCCATAGCGGCACTGAACATGCTCGTCAAGCCATCCCTTCACATCATCGACAGCATCTCCGGGGATCTCGACTTCGAGGAAGGAGGAAATCCTGTGGAGACTGACAGGATGCTCATGGGAACGGATCCTGTGCTCCTCGATACATATGGAGCATCTCTCATGGGCTTCTCTCCAGAGGACATTGAGTACATTCCGATGGCAGCTGAATACGGCAGAGGATCCATGGATATTGAAAATGCCGTGATAACAGAGCTCAACAAACCTGAGGCCGGAAACATCAGGGCAACCGGAGCTGTATCCAGACTCGCAGCACATACAGATCCTGACATGGCCTGCTCCGCCTGCTATGCATCGCTGATCCACGCACTCAAACGTCTTGATGAGAACGGAGAGACGGGAAAGCTCAGAGGCCGGAAGGTAGCCTGCGGACAGGGATGGAGAGGAAAGAAGATGGAGATCGGCACAGGTGCATGCTGCAGTGGATCGGAGCACTCCGTGAAAGGCTGTCCTCCATCTGCCGCCGACATCCTCGCGATGCTGGAGAAACTCTGATGAGGATAAGGGATGCAGAAGCGGATGATTTCCCCAAGATAGCGGAAATATACTCATACTATGTCCTGAACACCGTCGTATCATTCGAGGTGGAGGCTCCGGACGCAGAGGAGATGAGAAGACGTATGGAATCATTCCGGCCCTACCCCTACATAGTCGCGGAGGAGGACGGGGAGATCCTTGGTTATGCGTACGCTCATAAATTCGCTGAGCGCGCTGCGTACAGAAGGAGCGTCGAGGTCACGATCTATCTCGACAGGGATGTAAGGAGAAGAGGTATCGGAAAGGCCCTGTACACCGAGCTTGAGGAGAGACTAAGGGCAATGGGATTCGTACGGAGGCTCTATGCGATCATCTGCTATCCGGGAGAAGGAAGCGTGGAGTTCCACTCCAGAATGGGATACAGGATCG
>CALXON010000159.1 GCA_944389985.1 uncultured Spirochaetaceae bacterium
CCCACGGGCCCATTCCCATGAATGAGACGATGTTCATACCTGGATGGAGGATGAGACCTGTCGTCACAGAACCGAGTGCGACCATACGTCCTACGGAGAGGTCGGTTCCTGCAAGAAGGATAAGACCGGCGACACCGAGAGCGTAGAACATTCTCGTCGAGGACTGCTCAAGTATCGTGAAGATATTGGGCAGTGTCAGAAGATTTCCGGCACCTCTCATCGGCGCGATGATGATACACACGATGAAGAAGACCATGATGGCAAGATAGAGACCGTTTGCGAGGAAGAACTTTGAAGCCTTGAAGTTCGTCTTGTAGTTCTTCCACTTCATGGACATATCCTCACTGAACTTCGTCTTGCCGTTCCTCAGCTCCCTGTTCTTCTGGATATGATCGACATATACCTGATTCTTGGCGGCCTTTGCCTGATCGATCTGATGGGTGTAGCGGCTCTTCGCATCAAAGAGGGCGCTCTTCAGCTCATAGTCGGCTATCGCGAGCTCACTCTTCAGCTCTTTCGGATCGGAGCTGTAGGTCTTCTGCACGGCCTCTCGCCTCTTGGCGCCTTCAGCCTTTATCTCAGCGACCTCTTTCTCATAGTAAGCCTTTGCTCCGGCCATTCTTCTGTTCTGCTTTTCTGTGACAGCCGCCTCGATATCCTTGGCGATGCTGTTCACATATGCGACAGCTTCCTTTGAGAGGGCATCGATCTCAGCCTTGTTTCTGGCTGCGACCTCCTTTGCCTTCTCCAGTTCAGCCTTCAGCCTTGCGAGCTCTTTCGCCCTTTCCGCATCATCTATGAGCTGATTCTTTCTGACAGTATCCATCTGGATCTTGCAGTTCGCAGCCTTTGTGACGCCGTCTTCCCTGAGAGCCCTGAGCTTCGCAGTATATTCCTGGACTTTCCTGTCGTCCTCAATGGTGATGATTTCCTGAGCTTTGTTCTCTGCCATACCTCACTCCTTCACAGATATTTAGCAGATAACCTCAGGAGCTCCTCCTGATCGGTTTCCTGCGTATTTACGATTCCGGCAAGTCTGTGGTTGGACATGACCGCGATCCTGTTCGTTATACCGAGGATCTCAGGCATCTCCGAGGACACCACAACGATTGTCTTACCTTCCTTTGCCATTCTGATGATCAGCTGATAGATCTCATACTTCGCTCCTACATCGATACCTCTTGTAGGCTCATCCATCAGGAAGATCTGAGGGCTTCTCTCCATCCACTTGCCGATGATTACCTTCTGCTGGTTACCTCCGGAAAGCGCCGTGATGAGCTCATCAGGAGATACACACTTGGTGTTCATCTGCCTGATCTCCCTGTTTGCGGCATCATAGAGCTTCTTGTTGTCAAGAAGATGGAAGGACTTGTATGCATCGAGGTTTGTGATCGTCGTGTTGAACCTGATCGTATCCTTGCCGAACATTCCATTGAGTTTTCTCTCCTCAGTCACAAGTGCGAATGAATGGTTCATGGCATCCTTTGAGGATGAGAACCTCATCTTCCTGCCACCGACGAGAATCTGACCTGAGGCTATTGTCCTGATGCCGAAGAGGGACTCAAGAAGTTCGCTGCGGCCTGCTCCGACGAGGCCGTATATACCGAAGATCTCTCCTCTTCTGACTGTGAACGAGATGTCCTGAAGCACCGGATTGAACTTTGTTGTCAGGTTGCGCACCTCAAGGTAGTCATCTCCGGGCGTGTTGTCCACATCGGGGAAGCGCTTGTCGAGCGAACGGCCTACCATGGCTGTTATGAGCTCGTTCATATCCGTTTCCTTGGTGGACTTCTTGAAGATCATCTTTCCGTCACGGAGAACCGCGACATCATCACAGATCTCGAAGACCTCATCCATCTTGTGCGATATATAGACAAAGGAAACTCCCTGTTTCCTGAGATCATCAACGATAGAAAAGAGCTTTTTCACCTCTCTTTCAGTAAGTGAGCTGGTAGGCTCATCAAGTACGATGAGCTTGGCATCATAGCTTACCGCCTTCGCGATCTCAACCATCTGTCTCTGTGATACAGACATCGTCCTCATCACAGTCTGTGGATTGACATTCATTTTAAGGCGCGCGAAGAGATTGTTGCTCTCTCTGAGCATTCTGGCCTCATCCACGAAGCCACCCTTCTTCGGATACCTGCCGAGAAAGAGATTATCCATCACCGTGCGGTCAAGGCACTGCTGGAGTTCCTGATGAACCATGGCGACACCACTCTCAAGAGCCTCTTTCGGGCCTTTGAAATCGACCGGCTTGCCATATAGGGAGATCTGCCCCTCATCCTTTGCATATATACCGAACAGACATTTCATCATGGTGGACTTTCCTGCGCCGTTCTCACCCATGAGTCCGCACACAGTACCTTCTTCCACCTGCAGATTGATCCCGTCGAGAACCTTGTTCTTTCCGAAGGATTTCGAGAGATCCTTTATTTCCAAAACTGTTCTTCCGCTCATTAGAGCCCCCTCTGAATGAATGATTCCGAACCCCGCAAGGCGGAGGCCGGAATCCTGAGATGGCGGAAGCCATGACCTCCGCCATCAGTTTGATCCAGATCAGTACTGAAGCTTATCCAGATAATCCCAGCCGGAGTTCGTCTTAACCATGTTGATGGCATAAGCGTCGAAGCTGTTGAGATTCGTGAACCTGTCAAGACAGGAAGCCTCGTTCTGTCCGTCACCCTGTACGATCGTGAGATCGATATTCATGAGCGGAGCATAGTACTGGAGAGCAGGAACGTAGGAAGATGAGAGGAAGTTATCTGCACTGTTGTAAATGGTGAGGATAACTCTCTTTGTCTCGCCGTTGATCTGCTTGATTCCAGCGTCTCTTGCACCAGCCTGGTACTCTGTCCAGTTGGATGCGTTTACACCAGTGTTAGCTGCGAGGAGAGCCTTTGTCTCAGGCAGGTACTCCATTGTAGCGGAGATCTTGTTTCCATACTGGTCAGGCTCGGAAATACCAGCTGTGACGACTGCATCACCTTCGAGTCCGTCAAGAAGGTTTCTGATGACCTGGAGAGTACCAGCAGCCTGTGCGTCAACGTTCTGGGATACAGTTCCGGTAAGTCTTCCGGCACCGATAGCCTCGATAGCGTCAGCATTTGCATCGTATCCGAAGATTGGAACACCTTCCGGATAGTTGGAAGCCTGAAGACAACCCATTGCCATACCGTCGTTGTTGGAGAGAACGAGGTCAATCTGGTCACCAAGTGATGTAGCCCAGTTGAGCATGGCGTCTGTAGCTGCGTTTGCATTCCATGTTGATCCGTCAAGACCTGTCATAGCCATTGAAGCGAGCTCTACGACCTTCATCTGTGTTCCGCCGACATTGGCTGAGCCTTCAACTGCCTGACCAGGATCTGTTGAGCCGTTCCATGTTCCGAGAGCCTCTCTAACGCCCTGTGTTCTTGCCTTGGAATCATTGTGTCCGACGTCTCCGATGCAGAGAACGTATCCGATGACTCCGTCACCATTGCGGTCAAGCACCGCAGGATCTGCGGATGCAAGATAATCAACAACGAGCTGACCCTGTACCGCACCACCACCTGCTGCGTCGAAACCGACATAGTAAGTCTTGTCATTCCAGTTCATGACATCCATCTGGATCTCACCTGTCGTAGGATCAGAAGGCTGTCTATTGAAGAAGATAACCGGCTTTGCAGCGTTACCGACGACTGCTCCTGCCGCTTCCTGTGAACCACTTGCGAAGACCGTGCCGCAGACTACTGCCATAACAAGCAGTGCTGTCAAAAGCTTTCTCATTGAAACCTCCTATGCAGAGAAATGCTCTGCATTAAAATGTTTACCTCTGATTTAAGCTTCTCATGGTTCCGGAAAGTCGCAAACGAAGATTTTTAGCTTTTTCATTGCTTTTTTTGGGATTGTCTTCCCAGTTGTTGTCTAACGCTCAGGGGAGAATACAAGGGTTCCAAGCCGTGTCTCGGCCTTGCCATGTACCCCGTCATCCTTCACTTCAGCATCGGCTTTGTAGTCAAGAGCCCCTATCGGGATGTCAAAGGAACCGGAAAAGGAGAAAGAGTTCTCCGTCCCCTGACCTGAGAAAGAGGACGTGAATCCCATAAATGCAAGAGTCCCGGCGACCTGTCCATCGGTAATATTGAGATCCATGGTCCCGCTGAATCTGCCAAAAGGTGTACGGACGATAATTCTGTACTCCATTTCACGCCTCCTTATACCCATGAATGATTATAATAGCAACATGACATCCTTGATAGCACTTGATGACGATAATGGTAAGTCATTCTTAGGCAAACGTCTTTCCTCTGACAGGGAAATCATAAATAAAATTGTCACCATGTTTCCTGAGACAGATACTGATGAACGTTCCTATTCCCATATAAGAGAAGAACAGAAAATGAAATTCAGGATCCGGTCTGGAGAATGTCCTGCATTCTGGTCAGAGACCGGAGAGATACAGAAGCCGTCCGATACTCTCATAGTTTTCAGATGGAACAGGCGATATGCGGCGGATGAGTACTACAATCCTGCTGAACATGGCTGGGAACTTGTATCAGCAGAGGATTTTCCGGGACATTCTCATGAGAAGATAACGATGGAGACATACAGAAAAAGCAATTCAACAATCTGATATTTTCCTGATAGTATATCTATGGCCTTGGGGAATGGAGGCTGTATGCACAAAATCAGAACTGTTCTGATGGTTATGTTCCTGAGTCTGATTCTCATGTTCTCAGGATGCGATTTTCTCTTACAATTCCTTCCTGACAAAGGTCCTGATTCGGTAACGGGACTGGATGATATCGAATGGCTGAAAGAAGGACCTGTAATATCAACGCCGGAAAATAAGACCACGTTCTATGTTGTGATCAACAATAACGAACCCTCATTCAGCAAAGATGAATACACAACAGAATCATTCAAAAAGAATGATCCTCTCGATTCGCTTGGACGAGTAGGTACAGCCACCTCCTCCATGTGCCGTGCTGACATGCCTACAGGAGAAAGAGAGTCCCTCGACACAAATCCAACAGGATGGGTACAGAACAGATATGACTCAGCCCTTGTCGAAGGCGGATGGATCTACAACAGAGCTCACCTGAGAGGATACCAGCTGATGGGAGACCAGGATGACAAACAGAATCTCATGACAGGAACAAGAGCTTTCAATGTTGATGGTATGCTGCCATTTGAGAACAGAACGGCAGATCACATGAAGGAATATGAGAATCACCACATAATGTACCGGGTCACTCCCATATTCATAGACGATGATTTGCTTGCAAGAGGAGTTGTGATGGAATCCGACTGTATAGAATGTGATGAAGAGGCGGATTATGCGGTATTCGTCTACAATATCCAGCCCGGGATAACCCTTGATTACCGGACAGGAGAAAACTGGATCAACGAAGATCCGGAAATACCTTCCGTTTGGAAAAGCTTACCCTCCGGAGGATGAGTCCGGAGGGCTTCTGTCAGGCATCAAGCATAGCCTGCATCGCTTCAGGATCGAACTCCTTTCCATTGAGCATCGCACGGGTCAATATGATTCTGTTTCCGTCATCACCTCTTCCTACAGCAGCTTCATAGGCAAGACTTCTCTCCTCTCCGTCAGCTTCATAATATGCCTCAATGTCAAATGAGACTGAAGCTCCACCTTTCAGTATGTCTGAAAGATCCACGGAGATAAGCACATGACTGTCTCTTGTGACAGTATATGCACCGAGTTTGTCTCCTGCCGAATACTCTCCTGTCACAGACTTATCGGCAAAGCCGAGAGAGCCGCTGAAGCCGGCAGAGGCCAGAACCTTGCCAAGCTCGGATTCGAACTCTTCTGCCTCTGCGGCAGTAGGAGCCGGAAGAGATGCTGAGACGCATCCCGAAAGGACCATTACTGAAAGCATGACAGCCAGCAGAATTAAAACTGATCTCTTCATGAGAATCCTCCTGTGCTGTCAGTGTAACACCGGTTTCGGGCATGAAAATGAACTACATGGAGAATCCACATATGACAAAACAGGCCCGGTTCATCACCGGGCCCATCGTATCTCCTTTACAGGATTGATCAGATGATCTCTCCAAGGAGCTCACCGCACTTCTGGTAGAATGCAAGTCTGTCCTTTGCATCCTCAGCAGCCTGTGCGAAGAGTTTGTCAGCATCCTCAGGATTGGTCTTGTACAGTGATGAGTACCTGACCTCGCCCTTGATGAATTCCTGATAATCACCAGTTGCCGGCTTTGTCTCCCAGACGAATCTCTTTCCTGCCTCAAGCTCTGGATTGAAGCGGTAGAGCGGCCAGTAACCAGCCTCAACAGCCTTCTTTGCCTCAACCTGAGAGTATCTCATGTTGATTCCATGGTTGATACATGGTGCATAGCAGAAGACGATTGAAGGTCCATGGTATGCGACAGCTTCCTGAAGAGCCTTCTGAGTCTGGAGTCTGTTATAGCCGAGAGCGACAGATGCGACATATGCATGACCATATGTCATGAGCATGAAGCCCATGTTCTTCTTGCCGACCTTCTTTCCTGCATTTGCGAACTTCGCGACTGCAGCCATCGGAGTCGACTTGGAAGCCTGTCCACCTGTGTTGGAGTAGACCTCTGTATCGAGAACGAGGATCGTCACGTTCTTGCCGGAAGCAATGACGTGGTCAACACCGCCGTATCCGATATCATAAGCCCATCCGTCACCACCGATGATGATGACATCCTTCTCTGAGAAGTAGTCCTGAAGCTCGATGATCTTGTCGAGGAGTGCCTGAGACTCTGCGTCTGCAGCCTTCTCCTTTGCGAGAACAGCCTGGACTTCCTTCTGAGCTGTGATCGAATCCTCGGATGTGTTGTCATCCCAGAGTGAATAGCACTTCTCGATCGCAGCCTTGAGCTCAGCAGAGCAGCCCTTTGCCATGAGAGCATCACACTTGATTCTCAGGAGGTTCCTGTTGGAATCGACAGCGAGTCTCATACCAAGACCATACTCAGCATTGTCCTCGAAGAGTGAGTTACCCCATGCCGGTCCACGTCCGTCAGCCCTCTTTGTATACGGGATGGTCGGGAATGTTCCGGAATAGATTGAGGAACAACCTGTTGCGTTAGCGATGATGGCTCTCTCTCCGGAGATCTGTGAGAGCATCTTCACATACGGAGTCTCACCACAACCGGCACATGCACCGGAGAACTCGAAGAGTGGCTGCTTGAACTGCAGACCCTTGACTGTTCCCATGTTCAGGCCGTCAAGGTTGTCATATGTGAGGGACTCGAAGAACTCAGCGTTCTTTGTCTCACCATTTGCCCTTTCCTCAACAAGCGGTTTGAACTCGAGAGCCTTCTCCTTTGCAGGACAAGCTTCGATACATACTCCACATCCCTGGCAGTCCTCTGGATAGACCTGAATCTTGAACATGAGATTCCTGTCGTTCTTTGTGTTGGACTTGATTGCCTTGAATGTCTCAGGAGCCTTCTCCATATCCTCAGGAGTGATCTGCTTTGCGCGGATAGCTGCGTGCGGACAGGACTGTACACACTGGTTACACTGGATACACTTCGAGCTGTCCCAGTGAGGAACATATGCTGCAACACCTCTCTTCTCGAGCTTTGCAGTTCCTGTAGGAAGCTTTCCGTCGAAAGACATCTGGGAAACAGGAATGTCATTGCCTTCGAGGTGCATGATGCGCTCGATGACGTTCTTTGTGAAATCATCAGCATCATCCGGGATGAGTCTCTTAGGCTCATAGCTTTCTGTGATCGTTGCAGGAACCTTGACCTCGACGAGAGCATCAGAAGCTCCATCTACAGCTGCCCAGTTCTTGTTGACGACATCCTCACCCTTCTTGAGGAAGGTCTTCTTGATGTACTTCTTGATCAGGTCGATAGCCTCTGCCTCAGGAAGGACATTCGCGATCTTGAAGAATGCAGCCTGCATGACTGTATTGATTCTTGATCCGAGACCAACACTTCTTGCGATATCAAGAGCATCAATGTTGTAGAAGTGGATGTGCTTCTTGATGATCTGCTCCTGCATATCCTTTGTGAGGTGGTTGAATACCTCAGAAGAAGGAATCTGGCTGTTGAGAAGGAATGTACCGCCATCCTTGAGAGCTGAGAGCATATCATAGCGGCCGATGTAAGCCGGGTTGTGGCATGCTACGAAGTCTGCATGGTCGATGAGCCATGGCATGTCGAGCTTGCCCTTTCCGAATCTGAGGTGGGAGATCGTGATACCGCCGGACTTCTTCGAGTCATATGCGAAGTAAGCCTGAGCGTTCATGTCAGTGTTGTCTCCGATGATCTTGATGGAGTTCTTGTTAGCACCGACTGTACCGTCAGAACCGAGACCCCAGAACATGCAGGATACAACTCCCTCAGGTGTGACGTCGATCTTGTCACCTACTGGAATCGAGAGGTGTGTCACATCATCATCGATACCGACTGTGAAGCCATGCCATGCATCGTCGCGGACCATGAAGTCATAGACAGCCTTTGCATGGGTAGGTGTGAAATCCTTGGAGGAAAGACCATAGCGGCCTCCGATGACCTTGATACCTGTTCTCTTGAGAAGATCAAGAGCTGCGACAACATCAAGATAGAGAGGCTCACCAGGAGCGCCTGGCTCCTTTGTCCTGTCAAGAACTGCGATTCTCTTGACTGTCTCAGGGATGAGCTTCACGAAGTGCTCTGCGGAGAACGGTCTGTAGAGGCGGACCTTGATGAGACCGACCTTGCCGCCGTTCTTGTTGATGTAGTCAACAACCCACTCGAATGTGTCAGCTGCAGAACCCATTACGACGACGACATCTGTTGCGTCCGGAGCTCCGACATAGTCGAAGAGGTGGTACTGGCGACCTGTGATGGATGCTACCTTGTCCATGTACTTCTGTACGATGGAAGGAATCTCATTGTAGTACTTGTTGACAGTCTCTCTGCCCTGGAAGTAAACGTCCTCGTTCTGAGCTGCGACCTTTGTCATCGGGTGCTCAGGGCGCTGGGCGCGGGCGCGGAAGCGCTCGATATACTTCTCGTCAAGGATGCTCCTGATATCATCATAGGAGATCTCCTCGACCTTCTGGATCTCATGGGATGTCCTGAATCCATCGAAGAATGCAAGGAACGGAACCTCGGACTCAAGTGTTGAGAGATGAGCGACAAGAGCCATATCCATTGTTTCCTGGATGGAGGAAGCACATGTCATTGCAAAACCGGTGTTGCGGCATGCCATAACGTCTGAATGGTCGCCGAAGATGGAGAGCGACTGTGCTGCAAGAGCTCTTGCAGAGACGTGGAATACTGTAGGGATCATCTCTCCTGCGATCTTGTACATGTTAGGGATCATGAGAAGAAGTCCCTGAGATGCTGTGAATGTTGTTGTCAGCGCACCTGCGGCGAGAGCACCGTGAACAGCACCTGCAGCACCTGCCTCTGACTGCATCTCCATGATGTCTACTTTCTTACCCCAGAGGTTCTCGCGGCCTGTTGAAGCCCAGAGATCTGCATACTCGCCCATCGGTGAGGACGGAGTAATCGGGTAAATCGCGGCTACATCACTGAAAGCGTATGCTATATGCGCTGCAGCGGTGTTTCCATCAATGGTAACCATTTTCTTGTCTGCCA
>CALXON010000160.1 GCA_944389985.1 uncultured Spirochaetaceae bacterium
GTCTCCGTCGCAAGCAGTCCGAAGAGCTTCGCCCTCAGAGAGAGGTCGACGAGTTTGGCCTCCATGGACCCTTCAAGCTCGAAGTATTTGTCAGCATATATTCTCAGAAGCTGAGCCATGTCACGGACTTCATCGGGAATACCGAACATGCCGATCACACCTATCATGTGACCTTTGTATGTCAGCGGCATGTTGTATCCGACCTTCGCTCCGGGATAGTTCGGAAGGATATCCTCGGTTATCGCGAGATCATGACCTGAGACCGCGACATGTCTGGCACCGGTGTGAAGCGTTCCTATCCTGTGTTTCTCCGTGGACGCTATTATGATCCCGTCCATGTCCATGATGTTTATTGTCCTGTTTCCGAGAAGCTTCGAGACTGCCTCGACGAGCTCCTGACAGAATGGCTTGAAGTCGGCAATATCGATCATCAGATTATCACACAGTCCCCTACTGAAAGCCCTGATGCCGAGCTTCCGAGCATATCTCTCGCCATCTCCTCCGCATGCAGGCCGGAACAGTGGCACATTCCTATGACATCAACCCCGTCAGATCTGAGGCTGTTGACAGAGCCTGTGATCCTCTCATCCCCCGCTTCGACAAGATGTGTTCCTCCGAAAACGGCGTGGATCTTCTCTCCGCTTCTCTCATGGATCGAATCGATCATGTTGACGATTCCTGGATGTGAGCAGCCGACGATGACGACAAAGCCCTTGTCCGTACTAACCGCAAGCGCGATCTCATCCGAAAAATCATCCTGTACGAATCCTCCGGCCGTCTCCTTCACGAAACGGTCAGGTATGATCTCCTCCGCATGCACTCTCGGGAAACCCTGATAGAGAGTCATGCCGGGAAGGATCTCCTCCATTCCAGTTACGGTATGGACCGGAAAACCATTTGACAATGCGAAGGTCTCATCCCAACCTGCGGAGAGATCCGTATAGCGTATTCCGTCTCTGGCGAACTTCTTCTCGAAAAAGCCGGGACCGACAAAGAGACGGGCACCTGTATATCCTGCCTCCGCGAAATCACGGAACCCCGCAGCGTGATCATAATGGCTGTGACTGATGACCACAGCATCAAGCCCTTCGAGAGAAATTCCGAGCTTATGGGCGTTATACAGGAAATGGCTTCCCGCACTGCAGTCAAAAAGGACTCTGTACTCTCCATCCTCAACAAGCAGACTCAGACCATGCTCATTTATGAGTGATTTATGCTCAGATGCTGTATTCTCCATCAGCGCCGTAATCCTAAGCATGTAAAACCTCCAGTTTTCCTATCTGATATTGTACTTCCTCTGAACTATGTCAGATTAATAATGTTTTGGTACATATACCAATTCACAAAAACAATCTTCAGCGTTTCAAGTGTATTAAGCACGTCAGTGCACACTCTTTTGCAAACAGGGATACATGCTGGTATCATTCAGGGCATGATCAGGTGTTTCAGAAAGAGTATCGTGGCAGTCTCGGTGATCGCCGCTGTGGCGCTTGCCCTTGATATCTACATCATATTCATCAAGGATTTCGCTCTGTGGTGGACAAGGCCTTTCACCTCCCTCATGATCGCTCTCATCGGCATATTCACCGCCCGTGTGACAGGCAGTCTCATCGCATCAGCCGAGAACACGAAGCTTCTGAATATACTGTACAGCGAGATGGATCCGGGAAGGTTCACAGCTTGCTATGCTCCCGTCACGGAAAAGGTCAGGAGGGGATCATTCGACTCCTTCTCCTCGAAAGCCTACCTTGCTGACGGTTACTCGGCAGGAGGAGAACCGAAGAAGGCTCTGGAGATCATAGACAAGGCATATGAAGAGACATCGGACAAGGCGAAGATCTTCCCGTTCTACAGGACGAACAGGACAAGGTATCTCATAGCAGCAGGATGCTATGAAGAGGCTGAGGAAGAGATCGGAACACTTCTTTCCGGAATCGACGGAAAGAATGCCGCGCTGAAGGCGAACATAGAGAAGAACATCCTTCCGCTGAGGGAGTTTCTGGATGCGTTCCTGCATGGAAACACGGACTGCACATCTCTTGAGAGTGATATGGAGTACAGCCGGGTGCTCACGACAAAACTGGAAGCTGCAAGACTTGTCAGGATCCTTAGACAGAAAGAAGGAAAGAGCACGAAACAGGCAGACAGGATACTTTCGGAGTACCCTCTCTTCAAGGCATGACAAAGGCCTGCCGCGGAGCAGGCCCTCTGGAAAATGAAATGGTGGAGGCAGAGCTTCTTATCGACATGATCAGGGGGAATACTGTCCAGTCAGCGGTACTGAGCTGGGATCTGACTGTGAGGATAAGCGGCTGAATTTCAGTAAATGTCTCAAGTCGGGCAAAATGGTATTGTTGGTAGCTGTTATTTCATATACCTTAAATATAGATGAATCCTAAGCTACGAGAGAAAATAACTGAATCACTGCAGGCTGTCCTGCCGATCACGCTGATAGTCCTTGCGATAAGCATACTGCTTGTTCCGGTGAACATCGGGACGATGGCGGTATTCCTGATCGGAGCCATACTCCTTGTTGTCGGTATGGGTTTCTTCCAGCTCGGTGCCGAGATGTCGATGACCCCGCTCGGGGAAGGCATCGGTGCGAGCATGTCACACTTCCGGCACATCGTTGCGATTGCTGCGATAGGCTTCCTGATGGGAACCATCATAACGATATCCGAACCGGATCTTCAGGTACTTGCCGAACAGGTTCCCGCAATACCGAACATGACACTCATTCTGACGGTCGCCTGCGGAGTCGGAATATTCCTTGCTGTGGCGATCATAAGAATTCTCCTGCAGATCAGCCTCTCCACGATCCTCCTGATCTTCTATGTACTTGTGATGGGGCTGTCATTCTTCGTGCCAGACAGCTTCCTTGCAGTTGCATTCGACTCAGGCGGAGTGACCACCGGCCCGATGACGGTTCCGTTCATCATGGCAATGGGTGTCGGTCTTGCATCTGTCAGAAGTGACAAGAACGCCGCAAGCGACAGTTTCGGTCTCGTCGCACTCTCAAGTATCGGACCGATCATAGCGGTACTGCTTCTCGGAATCTTCTATACACCGTCGGAAGCGGAGTACTCACTTTCCACGATCATGCATGTCGAGACTACAATGGACATCATGCCGGAGTTCCTCTCACAGTTTCCGCGTTACTTCAGCGAGGTCTGCATATCACTGCTGCCGATCTTCGCGGTATTCCTGATCTTCCAGCTCATTTCAAAACGCTATAAGAGGATACAGGCGATGAGGCTTGTGATCGGATTCGTCTATACATACTTCGGTCTTGTTCTCTTCCTCTGTGGTGTGAATGTTGGATTCGCCCCTGTCGGAGCCTTCATCGGCAGCGCCATAGCCTCAGCAGGAGCTGCGGAGTGGCTTCTCATCCCGATAGGCGCCCTCATAGGTTACTACATAGTCAAGGCGGAGCCTGCAATACAGGTTCTCAACAGACAGGTGAATGATGTCACGAATGGTGCGGTATCCGCAAAAACAATGAACATATGCATGTCAGCCGGTGTATCGATAAGTGTGGCTCTGGCAATGTTCCGCGTGCTTACAGGAATACCGATCTACTGGATCATCATTCCGGGATACATCATTGCGCTTACACTGTCGTTCTTCGTTCCCAGGATCTTCGTCGGTATCGCATTCGACTCAGGCGGAGTGGCAAGCGGTCCGATGACGACGACATTCCTCCTTCCGCTGAGCATCGGAGCATGTGAGGCATCGGGAGGAAACATGATGACCGACGCATTCGGAGTCGTCGCCCTTGTCGCGATGACACCGCTTATCGCAATACAGCTCATGGGACTGCATTACAAGCTCAAGTCCGGCAAGGCTGCGACAGGTGTCAGCACAGGAGCGAAGGACGAGATCATCGAAATACAGGAGGTGTGGTATGCCTGAGGGAAAACTGTACAGAATACTCATGCTGATAGCCAGCCCTGACATATCCTCGAAAGCTGAGCATCTGCTTTCGGATGATGGAATACCTGTACAGTACAGCGTGAAGGTACAGGGTACGGCCTCGAGCGACATCATGAACATGCTGGGACTTGGAACCTCGGAGAAGATCATGATGGCGACTGTCGTCAGGCAGCAGGATGCATCAGCGATTCTGCGATCATTCAGGAAGAAGCTGTATCTCGGAATGCCGAACACCGGAGTCGCATTCACGGTTCCTGTATCAGGCGGAACAGCTGCGCTCTTCAATTTCATAGACAAGGCGGAAAGCAGCGAAGGAGGAAACATTATGGCAGAGGAAGGCAGGGACTCCTGCATGATCATAGCAATAGTCAATCAGGGATCGAGCGATGATGTGATGAAGGCTGCGCGTCCTGCAGGTGCAACCGGCGGAACGGTATTCCACTCAAGACGTCTCGGAGATGAGAAGGCCGTACAGAGATGGGGCATAACGATTCAGGAAGAGAGAGAAGTCGTCATGATCCTTGCCCGCAACAGCAGGAAGAAGGAGATCATGGAGGCGATCAACGAGCACTGCGGCATCACCACAGAGTGTCACGGTGTGGTATTCTCCGTTCCCATCGCAGACATAGAGGGTATCGGCTGATCATCAGGAATGAGCTTCCTGCCAGGATTCAAGACGGGTCCTGACATTCTCCTCAAGATTCCTGAAAAAGAACTGGTAATCATAAAGGTGGTACACACCATCCGGGAAAAGGCTGTTGCTGTAGTCCTCCGGGATTATGTCGACAGCTTTGAGCGTTCCCCTATCCTCATCAAGATAACATCCTGTCAGATTCGGTATCTCACCTGTGATGGCGCCTGAATAATCTGTGAAGCATGCTCCAATGTTCAGACTTCTGTCCGCAGGTGTGCTGTCCATCCTCCAGTTCAGCGGATTGATGCCGAGTGTACGGATTCCCTCCGGAACGATTATCGAAGAGTCTGCTTCAGGAGCTTCTGTTGAGAACATGACGATGACACCTGTATCATCCTCCCCTTCCGCCATCTTCAGATGAGGACTCCTCTCAAGGTCCTCTGCGGTGATTCTCCATCCGATGCAGTATGCAGCTACAAGAAGATCGTTGTATTCAGGATCATCGAAATAATCCTCAAGAAGCCTCAGTGCATGTTGTGCTCCCTGCGAGAAACCTGCGAGTATCAGCGGTCTGCCATCATTGATGTTCTCCATATAGTACTCGAATGCGGCAGAGACATCATCGTATGCGATATCGAGATACGGCTTCATATCCTCCTCGCTACCAAGGTAGAGAGGGAATACGATCTGACGGTAGAACGGAGCGTACATAACAGCCGAATCCTCATAGATTCCCTTCTCCATGTTCAGCGCTCCGGTGAAATTCGCCTTCACCTTCTCATCATCCATAGACATGTTGAGATTGCCGTCCGTTCCCATATCCACAGTCGGACAGATCAGGAAGAGGTCCGCATCCTTTCCTTCTCCTATACCGTAGTAAGCCCAGTTATCCTGATCGGAGTAATCGACAGGAGAACTGCAGAACAGAGAGCCTGCAGCCATGATGAGAACAGTAAGGAAGACAGCTATCCGCCTGATATGATTCATGAGCATATATTACCGCTCATCGCGGTAGCTTGCACACAGCTTTCAGAGGAACGATCAGTATTTCAGTGTAAGGCCCAGTGAGAGCTGGAAGTCGAACGCACATGGAGATGCCACATTATCATTGTTCCATGTGAGGAAGCAGTAGGCACCTGCGTTGACAGAGAGGAAGGAGAGAGGTTCGACCTCACCTTCTGCTCCGAATGCGAACATGTACTCGACAGAACCCGTCTCATGCTCATCAAACGGGTTTGAAGTACTCGGAGCCCAGTCTGAAGTCTTACCTGGTCCATTGTACTGAGTCGTTATGCTCGTCTTGTCTATGACTCCATGAGCCATGAAGAACATATTGCCTTCGACCTTATACAGATCAATGTCGTTGTATCCGAACCTGAGGAGTGCTGCCACAGCATCGGAACCGAACGGGAATGAGAGGTATCTTGAGATACTCTTCACACCACCGCTCTGGATGCGGAGGGATGAGACATAGTAAAGATCGTATGCACTGCTAGTCTCATCATTTGCCCTGTGATAGAGGAACGGGGATGTATAGACAAGCTCGGCATTGCCGTAGAAGTAGTT
>CALXON010000161.1 GCA_944389985.1 uncultured Spirochaetaceae bacterium
CGGGAGTATCAGGGCAGATTTGTTGACCTCAGGAATGATCACTCCCTGAGTTCCTGAGAGCCCTGCCGCAGAACAGGCATTGAAGAAGCCCTCGATCTTCTCATTTATTCCACCTACAGGAAGGAGCGATCCCATCTGGCTCATCGAACCGGTCACGGCTATGTCCTGTCTGATCGGGATGTCTCCGATCGCGGAGAGAAGGGCGTAGAGCTCCGCGAGGGATGCGCTGTCCCCGTCAACTTCGGCATAGCTCTGCTCGAAGCAGATTCCGGCATACAGTGAGAGCGGGAACGTGCGCGCATAGCGTGTTCTGAGATAGCCTTCGAGAATCAGAAGACCCTTGTCGTGGATGCCTCCTGAAAGCCCTGCCTCATGCTCGATGTTCACGATGCCTTCGTTTCCAGGAGCCACCGCTACAGATATCACGGCAGGAGTTCCGAAAGACGCTGTACCCCTGTCCATCACCGCAAGTCCGTTCACGGTACCTGTCTTCATTCCGGAGAGCGCTATCACCATCTCTCCTGATCTGATCTCGCTGTTTATCCTGTCCTCTTCGAGGGATGCGTACCAGCTTCTCTTCTCTATGGCTTTCCTTACATCGGCGCCTCTTATGCTGCCGCTTCCGTCTTCGGCTGCGGCCTTTCCCGCCTCTTCAAGAAGATCTCCGAGAAGCGAGAGCTCTGCAGTGAGTCTTCCACGGTCCTCCGCGAGCCATGACGAGTAGCGTAGTATCTCGGCGTATGCATCATCATCCGCACTCATGAGGTCCTTTCCGACAGTCTTCAGGTAACTCACCGTGCCCTGTATGTTCTTCTCATCAGCGGCCATCGTGTAGTCGAACTCCGGTGCGATCCTGAAGTATCTTGTGAATTTGGGATCCTTCTCCATCAGATGGTCATATGTGCTCTCGTTTCCGATCAGTATGACCTTTGTCATAAGCGGGATGGGGGATGGCCTGACTCCTCCTGTCATCTCGCCCATTACAGCTGACGAGGTGAGTGAACGCACCGTCATCTCGATATATCTTCTCAGTGTCTTCCAGAGGCTCTCATCTGATGCGATCTCCTCTGCGTTGATGATCAGGAATCCTCCTGCAGCCCTCTGGTATGATCCGATGCTGACGGAAAGGTGCGGAGGCCTGTTCTCCGTCACCGTGCCGAAAAGAGAGCGGTGGGACGGATGCATCTCTATAACTGTCGGGCGATTTGTGTCCATTGCCCTGTCAAGAACGATGTTCATGCGGTAGGCATCGGGATCGGCCTCCGGGGATGGCAATGCTGACAGGAATGATGATATTGAGGGATCATTCCATTTCCCTGCAAGGTCGGATGCTGTGACATCATGTGCTCTCAATCTGTCAAGATCACTCTGGAACTCACGAGCCCTGCCTTTCGGAAAGAGCAGTACCGCAGGACGTTCTCTCTCGGGAGAGTAGACATAGGCCGCATCACAGAGCTCTGCTGTCTCCCCGTCAATCCTTCCGATCTCCTCGAGAACTGCGGCGAGACGGCCTGATCCATCCTCTCCTGAGAGGAATATGTTGTATCCTGCCCTGTCCATGCCGAGACCGAGTCTCAGCAGTCCCATAGCCCGTTCCTGTCCTGTGATCGCCATTCCCGGCATCACGGAGCTGAATGAACGCCCGGCATATGAAAGTGATATCTCTCCAGCTTCAAGTTCCCTGATCACAACGCGATTGTATGACAGTGGATATAGGCTGTCAAACCGATTATAATTGCCGTATGACCGTAAATGAGTTCGGAGCAGAGCTTTACAGAAGGCTCTCGATCAGTGATTTCCCTTTTGACATGTCCCTGAACGGCTTCCAGATAAACGGACCGGACAGAGAGCTGAGGAAAGCCGCATTCGCAGTGGATGCGTCATTCTGTACAATCGACAAGGCGGCAGAGGCTTCTGCTGATATCCTTGTTGTCCATCACGGGCTCTTCTGGGGATCCCCGATAGCCATAACCGATGCACATTACAGAAGGGTGAAAAGGGCCGTCGACAGCTCATTGTCACTCTTTGCCTGTCATCTTCCGCTTGATGCCCACCCCCTGTACGGGAACAATGCTCAGATAGCCCTTACGCTGGGCATGACCTCATTCGATCCGTTCGGAGAGTTCCGCGGACACAAGATCGGATTCAAGGGATCTCTTCCGTTTCCGATGACAGTGCCTGAGGTTGCAAGGCTTCTCGGATTCTCTTCAGAGACTGGCATGCATATGATCAAGGCCGGAAAGGATATGGTGGAGACTGTCGGGATAATCTCAGGAGGTGGGGCTGAGGATGTGACACAGGCAATCGATGAAGGCCTCGATCTCTTCATCACCGGGACAGCGGAGCATGAGATCTACCACACAGTGCGTGAGAGCGGCATCAACTTCCTCTCAGGAGGCCATTACAGAAGCGAGGTCTTCGGAGTGAAGGCACTTGAGCGTATGGCAAGGAAGGAGTTCGGCCTCGACACCATCTTCATTGATGCGGAGACAGGACTGTGAGAAAAGCCCTTCCTTTCATTCTCTCAGCTGCTGTGATCATTCTTGATCAGATCTCGAAGGCCCTCATCGTGCATTATGTACCGGAGGGTACAGTCGCCGCGACATTCTTCAATGATTTTCTGTGGATCTGCCATGTGAGGAATGATGCCGTGGCATTCTCGATCGGGGCAGGGCTTCCTGAGATCGTGAAGTACATCATATTCATCGGACTTCCTCTTGTGATCATGGTGCTTCTCTCTGTCGCTGTCGTATCGGACAGGATCCTCGGCCCCGTTTCATCCTTCCAGAGGTGGTGTCTTGCAGGAATCATCGGGGGAGGAACTGGAAACCTCATCGACCGTATTTTCCGTTCACTCAGGGTCGTCGACTGGATATCTACAAACAATTACGGATGGTTCGGGATGGAGAGATTCCCGACATACAATATCGCAGATGCGGCCATAGTCGTATCTGTCATCCTGCTCGTCCTGAGCATAATCAGAGGAGGAATAAAAAATGACATCAAAGAAAACTAATACACTGCTTTTCATGCTTCTGGGGACACTCGTGAATCTTGTCCTCCTGATGTTCTTCATCGTCGCAGGATTCGTGATCCTCTCTGTGCTTGTCGCAAAGGTTCCCTCCCTTGATAGCTATGTCGGCATACTGACAGTGGTTGTTCTCATCCTGGCCCTTGTGCTCGCATTCCTAGTGTATTCGAAGATCGTGAAATGGCTGACGGCGAAGCACGGGCTTGAGGACAAGCTCGCACCTCTCTTCGGCTCGAAGAACAGAACACCGAGAAAGAAAGAGGACTGAGGTGCGCTCCAGAACAAGGAAGGCTCTTGAGAATACATACTGGTATTCATTCAATGATGAGCCGATAGCGACCGGCAGTCCTGTCATCACTCCAAGACTGTCCGACCCTTCCTTTCTCTTTCCTGATGAATCCCCTGACTCCCTGTGGCATCTCTTTGCCCATACATGGCAGGGGATTGAGCACTATACTTCCACATCAGGCCTTGAGTGGAAGCGTGAGCATCTTCTCTTTCTCAGAGGTCATTCTCCGTTCATATACAAAGAGGGCAGTGTCTACTACCTTTTGTATGAAATACATGATGCGATGAAGCAGAAGGGAATGAAGAGAAGGCTTACCGGATCGAGGATAATGTTCTCAAGCTCATCCGATCTCCTTCTCTGGTCTGAGCCCAGGATGATCCTCGATGCCGCATCTGTTCCACATACTGCATACAGAGGTGGGAGACCGAGAGTTTCCAGACCGCAGCTGATCCGGACGGGAAGCCGTTACAGACTCTATTTCGGAGCAGGCGAGGACAGGTTATATGACCCAGGCCAGCAAGCCTCCGCCTATCTCATGGCTTCCGAGTCATCATCTCCTGATGGTCCTTACACC
>CALXON010000162.1 GCA_944389985.1 uncultured Spirochaetaceae bacterium
AGCACACTGTCAGAGACATGGAACGGCAGTCCGTAGAACTCCTTCTCTCCCGTAATGTATGCCATGGGAACTCCCGAGAGTCTTGTTTCCAGAAGCTTCTCAGCCTTTCTTACAGTCTCATCATCAAGCTTCATCGAACTCTCGGTTATCTGATGAATCTCATCAAGGCCTGTGGCAAGATGCAGTATGATCCTCGCATCTGTTGCCTCGGTCCTCTCAAGAAGCTTTCTTCTCAGATCCTGTACCGTCACGCTTCTTCCAGAGCCTTCTCGCCGGCTGCGAGCTTCAGTGCATCGATGACCTCTCCAAGCTCTCCTTCCATTATGAGATCAAGTTTGTAGAGAGTGAGGTTTATCCTGTGGTCGGTAAGCCTGTTCTGAGGGAAGTTGTATGTCCTGATCCTTTCAGACCTGTCTCCGGAACCGACCATGTTCTTCCTTGCGTCGGCTCTTTCCTGTCTCTTTCTGGACTCCTCTGCCTCATAGAGCCTTGACCTGAGGACTCTCATGGCCTTGGCTCTGTTCTTTATCTGGGATTTCTCATCCTGACAGATGACGACGATGCCGGACGGGATATGTGTGATCCTGACAGCCGAGTCTGTTGTGTTGACGCACTGACCGCCAGGGCCACCGGCTCTCATGACATCGATCCTGAGATCCTCCTGCTTTATCTCGATATCCGTTTCCTCAGCTTCCGGAAGAACTGCCACGGTTATTGCTGATGTATGGATCCTTCCTCCGGACTCGGTTTCAGGGACCCTCTGTACTCTGTGGACTCCTGATTCAAACCTCAGAGAACCGTATACATCCTTTCCTGATATGGAGACGACGATTTCCTTGTATCCTCCGATACCGGTCTCGTTCTGGTTCATTATCTCCATCTTCCAGTGCATCTTCTCAGCGAATCTGGTGTACATCCTGAAGATGTCAGCAGCGAACAGTGCTGCCTCGTCTCCACCTGTTCCCGCACGGATCTCCATGATGATGTTCTTGCCCTCCAGAGGATCTGGCGGAATGAGAAGCATCCTGCATTCCTTCTCAGCTCTGGCATGCTTTTCCTCAAGCTCCGCAAGCTCTTCCTTTGCCATCTCAACAAGCTCGGCATCGGATTCACTTTTAAGCATCTCTCTGGAGCCTTCGATCTCCTCCTCAAGCTTCAGGATCTCCTCCATCTTCTCGATAACAGGAGCAAGATGGGATCTCTCCTGCATCAGTGCCTTGTACTGCTTCATGTCGGAGAGGACAGCATCGGTCGAGAGCTTCGCGTCAAGCTCTTCCAGCTGCTTTCTGTATTCAGGAAGTTTCTCTGTCATGAGGGTAGTATATCAACTGAGGGATTTTCTTTCCATCAGGGGAGTGTGACAGAAAACGCTACCCGTAGAGTATACAGGTAGCGTCAAATGATGTGTAAATAATTTGATGATTAAATTGTTAATGCACCCGCAAGATCACCATTGGCATCATATGCATAAAGAATGTATGTAACGCTTGTACTTGTATGTGTTCCATTATTGAATTCTACTGTATGCGAGTTTTTATCAAACTTTTCCAGATCAATAACATAGTATTCTGTTCCGTCAAGTGAAGTGATCTCATTACCATAGTCATCTTTTGTTATCTCATTTGATACATATTCTTTATCAATGAATCCAAGTTTTTTGAAAGACAGACTATTTATGTTCGAGATAGGTTCGCGACCTGTTTCCACTGCGACCTGCTGCGTTCCTCTTTTTGTTGCCCCCTGCATTAAATCAGCATAGCAAGTAGCCATGAGATTGAACTCAGAATAATTTGCAGTATCCAGTCCTGAAATGGTAATTGTCTTGTCGTCGGAAACTGTTGCATTAGCTGTCAAATTTGGTAGCTTAACCATAGTACCTTTATCATTATTACCACCATCTGTGTAGACTGACTGATATTTAGTCTCATCTTGCCCGACGAATCCACATCTGTTTGTCATGAATATTTTTCCATGATTTTCACAACCTGTTGCAGATATGGAAGCATATCCATTTTCCTTATCTATTCCTGTATCATTTCCGATGAGGAATCCAAAATTACCACCCTGAATTGTTCCATAGTTGTCACAGTTCTCGAATTTAACATCAATTCTGTCAATTCCATATCCATTAAGGAATAATCCTGTATTGCTCGTGCTGTACAGGAGATCGATATCACAGTAATTTACACAATTCCTGAATGTCAGATCCAAGTTGGGCCCATAAGCAATAGAAACAAAATGTCCTCCATTGCTACCAATACTGAATCTTGGATGATTTGAGGAATCTCCTACATTGATATTCTCAAATACAAAACTTGTTCTGTCATTGTTAACATTATCTGCTTTGATATAAAGCACAAGGTTGCACTGACCGACAGGTCTGTATTCAAGATTTCTGATTGCACCACCATAACAGTAATTTATCAAAGCAGTACGCTGCTTCCCATCATCTCGGTTCAGTTCTGTAAGTCTTGTGAATGACAGGCCTTCCAGTTTGTGATTGTTGAAATCAAGTTCTCCTCTGAAATCTGAGATATAAGGATCAATGTCCCCTGTGGAATAATCAAGATCTGACTCTATTGAGAAATAGTAGTAGGCTCCGTCCTTCATCTGGTCAGAATATTTACTTATCTTGGCAAACTGTTCCTCATTTGTGATCACATACGGATAAGCCTCAGTACCGAAACCACTTGCGAAATCACCAGATGTGTTGCTGTCAGCTATATCATCCTTTGATACAGAACTGCCATTCATTGTTATGGTTGTGTCTGTTGATATAGCCTGTGTAAGGCTGAATGAACCAAAGCCATTAACATTAGTGATTGTATTTCCAGAAACTGTCAGTGTTGCTGATGATGGGGCAGAAAGACCTGTTATCGTGATTGTATCCGGAG
>CALXON010000163.1 GCA_944389985.1 uncultured Spirochaetaceae bacterium
ATCATCACACCCGATGTGTCCTTGTCCAGACGGTGGACGATGCCGGGACGGGTATCATCATCTGAAGTGCTGAAATCCTCACCGTAACGTGAGAGAAGCGCGTTGGCGACAGTTCCTGAGAAGCACCCCGCGCCGGGATGCACGGAAATACCCTGTGCCTTATCAATTACAAGGATGTCGTCATCCTCATAGAGCACTGTGAGTGGAATATCCTCAGCCTCAAGTCCCTCAAAAACCTCATCATCATACTCTATGGATACAAGGTCCCCTTCCCGGACCTTCGCACTCTTCTTCACACTCTTGCCGTTGATCATGATGAGAGCGGAGGGAGAGGAGAAGATTGAGCGCTGTACGCCCTCCTCACGGGATGCTATCTGGTCAACACGGCCTGCTGAGGATGCAGTGAATTCGACTTTACGGTGTCTGATCAATCGCTCACCTTCCCTATTATCCAGTCGGTGAGTGAGATTATAAGCGAGAGCCCTGCAGCGATACCCGCCTGTATCAGAACCTGCTGATACTCCTCTGACGGCCCCTGCATTCCCAGTGAGGACGCAAGGGAATAGACACCCATCGCAACAGGGAATGTCACTACAAGAGAACCGAAGAAGATCGACTCCGCCCTTCTGAGCTCAAGAGACCAGATGGGGAACTCCTCCTCTGTATAGGGCTCGTATTCATATACTATGGGATCCGCGGCAAGCGGAGGCAGAAGCAGCATGACTGCAAGAACCAGTGCGATTACCCGTCTCATTTCCTCTCTCCGAATATGGCAGTTCCGATCCTGACTTCATTCGAGCCAGCCTCAATGGCCTCTTTCCAGTCTGCCGACATTCCCCTAGATAGTACATCGATATCATCAGAAAGGGAAGAAATCCTCTGGAAGACATCTCTGGTGGCATTGAATGCTGCCATGTTCTTCTCCCTGTCATATCCAAGAGGACCTATGGTCATGACGCCCCTGAGCCTGATATGAGGACAGCTTCTGATGATGAAGAGAGCGGCATCACAGAGCTCATCGGCAGAGATGAAGCCTGACTTCTGCTCCTCTCCGGAGCTGTTGTATTCAAGAAGGACATCAATCCTCTTATCTATTCTTGAAGCCTCCTGCTCGATCTTCTCTATCAGCGGCATGCTGTCAACGCTCTCAATTCTTGAGACAAGAGGAACAACCTTCCTGACCTTGTTCCTCTGAAGCTGGCCGATGAGATATACCTCCATGCCCTCCGGTCTGTTCTCAGGAAGGGGGAATTTGGCCTCGATCTCCTGAACCCTGTTCTCACCGAAGATCCTCGCACCTTCAGCATACGCCTCAAGAACCGCCTCATAGGGATGGAACTTCGAGACGGACACAAGAACGGCCTTTCCTCCCGACACACTCCTGACCTCATCATATACCTTTCTGTACTCTGTCATTTCTTCCTGCCCCTTATTGCATCGATATGAGCCTGATCACTCTTTCTCATATCCTCATGAAAGCGTTTTCTGATATCCCTCTTCTCACGGGCCCAGTCGGAGAGTATCGCAAGATCGGAACGGATGGTCTCACTTCCGGCTGTGATCGTGGGATTCGACATGATGATATGACGGGCTTTACCACAGAACTCCTCATAGCGGCGGTCGAAGTCAGCCTCAAGCCTTGCACGGAGCTCAGCTGCAAGCTCTGCCTTGCCCTCTCCTTCAAGCACTCTGACCTTCTCCAGTATATCCTCTCTTGCGGTACGGATTCTCCTGAGGCCTTCCTTGAAGCTGTTCATCTTCACTACAGAGAGTGTCGCATCGATGCTCATGCCGATCGTTATGGCATATGCCGCATAATGCTGTATGATCATGGGAATCCTGTCTATGAAGCGTGACACAGGAGGATTGACTATATATACAAGAGCAAGGCTCATGATACCGAAGAGTGTCGAGTTGAGCATGCAGACCCTGCCGTTTATGTTGATCCTGTGTGCTGAATAGTCCCAGAGCTTGACAGAGAAGAGTTTCTCCAGAGCCCATGAGGTGAAGTATTCAAGTATGGAAGTGAAGACCAGGCCCAGAACGAACACCAGAACAGGATAATCATGCACAGGCTCAAGGACGATCAGGACTATCATGGCTCCCGATCCGTATATCGGGAGATAGGGTCCGTACAGGAACCCTCTGTTCACGAACCTGTGCTTAGGCACTGAACAGTAGATCACCTCGGAAACATAGCCGAGGAAAGAGAAGATGAAGAACAGGATAATGTATTTGTCAGTCATGTCATCCTCCAGAAAGAAGATACTCCATGAAAGGAAAAGAAGGAAGACGGAAAAGAAAAGCTGGCGCATCGGGTGACGGCCAGCCTGTACTGAGTTTATTAATGATCAGTCCTTTCCGTACTTCCTGTTGACGACGTAGATTCCGGCAGAGACGAGAAGAAGCGCAAGAAGCTTGTTCAGCTGCAGGGCCTGATCGACTTCCCCGAGGAATATAGCAGAGAGCAATACACCGAAAAGCGGTGTGAGGAAGTTGAATATGGTGACACGGCTCACAGGATTGTACTTCAGGAGTATTCCCCAGACAGAATATGCTACAGCCGAGATGAGAGCCATATACAGCAGGAGGACGTATGCCGAGAAGTTTCCCGGAAGGGATATCCTTCCGCCGAGAACGAATCCGACAATGATCATCACAAGCCCTCCGACCATGAACTGATAGCCGCTGAGCATTACGACACTGAATCTCTTTGAATACTTTTTTGAGAGGATTCCT
>CALXON010000164.1 GCA_944389985.1 uncultured Spirochaetaceae bacterium
TCACTGCAGATATGAAAGCGACCTTCACATCAAGAGTGCAGAGAGGATCATCACCTCGGAATATCTCCTGATGGATCGTGCAGGAGAAGCGCTGCATATCCAGAATCGTCGTCCTGACCTCGAGAAGGTCATCAAGATGCCCAGGACTGCGGAAATCCATGGAGATCGAACGGACAACGATGAATATGCCGTCATCGCCCTTTGCAAGCTCCGACTGAGGAACATCGGGAAGCATCTCCCTCAGCATCTCGGTCCTGGCATGCTCTGCCCAGTCGAGATACCTCGCATGGTAGACAATCCCTTCAGCATCAGTATCCGAGAAATAGACTCTTGCATTGAAAAGAAAGGTCCTCATCACTTCCTCCTTGATGATCTTTCCTTGTTCCTTTCCTGGCTGATGCGGAAGAAGTCAGCCATGGTGCCGCCTCCGAAGTCCGAAGAGGAGAAACGGTTGGCTGCAGGTCTCCTTTCCTCATCGTTCCGTCTGTCGCGTTTATATGCGTGCTTTGATTCCCTGACGACCACGGTCTTTGTCTCATAGACAGCCTTGGGAATCTTCACCGAGGACTTCCTGCTGATGACGACACGGACCTTTCCTGAAGCGTCTGTCGTGAATTTCTTCTCGGAAGAGGCTCCTGTGGCGACCTTCACCTTGACCTCTTTCTCCTCATACTGGCATGAGAGACGCTGACAGATATAGTGCACCGATCCATCTGCCTCTACAGCCTTCATCATATCGGAATTGCAGTACGGGCACTTCTTCGTATCCTTGAACTTTGGAGAGAAGACCTTGTCACTTCTCTCGACTTCCCTGACAAGATCGGAAGCCATCTTCTTTATGTCCTTGATGAAGAGTTCAGGATCCTCCTTGCCTTTCGCGATCTTCTCAAGGCGTCCTTCCCACACTCCTGTGAGCTCCGGGGATCTGAGGACCTCGGGAGCAAGTCTTACGACCTCCCTGCCCTTCGCGGTCGGAACGAAGTACTTTCCCTCCCTCTCGACATATCTGTTCTGCACGAGCTTCTCGATCATGTCGGCACGGGTGGCAGGCGTTCCGAGACCTCCGCCGAGGTTCGCCTTGAGCTTGTCGTCATCGACAAAGCGTCCAACATGCTCCATCGCAGAGAGCAGGGTCGCATCGGTGTACCTCTCAGGAGGATTCGTGACGTTCTTCCTGATCTTCACAGAGGAAAGCGTAACCTCATCACTCTCCTTGAGCGTCATAAGCGCGAAGTTGTTGTCACCGTCATCCGTAAGAAGGGATGCGCTCTTCAGTCCTGCGCTCTCAGCTGCCGATCTGTAACCTTTCTTTACAGGAAGTGTGAGGCGTGTCCTGAAAAGCTTTCCGTCTACATCGATATCACACACGGTCGTCTTGTATATGTAATCCTCTCCGATGACTTCAAGGAAACGGAGTGCGATGAGCTGCCAGAGCTTCAGTTCGTCAGATGAGAGCTTCTCTGTCCTCACGATCTCCTCTGTCGGGATGATCGCATGATGATCAGAGACAAGGGAGTCATTCACAAAACGCGGATTGTCACTTCTGAAACCGGACTGGAGGTACTCATCCACCTGGCGGGAGAAGATTGTTGCAGAGAGTGCCCTGATGCGTTCGGGGAGTGTCGGCACTATATCCTGTGTGATGTATCTTGAATCAGTTCTGGGATACGTCACAATCTTATGAACCTCATAGAGTCTCTGGAGTGTATCGAGTGTCTCCTTTGCAGAAAATCCGAGCATGATGTTCGCATCCCTCTGAAGCTCTGTAAGGTCATATGCCTGAGGAACAGTATCGCTCTTCTCCTCTGATGTGAGTCTGACAACCTTGCCTTTCCTGTCCTTCCATGAGGCGAACTCCTCGCTCAGCGCATCATCGGTGAACCTCACCGTATTGTCCTCAGGGTAGTAGGACGCGGAGAAAAGGCCGAAATCACCACGCGCTGAGTAGTAGTACTTACCCTCGAAGCTCTCGATCTCGTCCTCCCTTGCGGTCATGAGTGCCAGCGTCGGAGTCTGGACGCGTCCTGAGGAGAGTTTTGCATCGTAGTAGCATGTGAGCGCTCTCGTGACATTCATGCCTACATACCAGTCAGCTGCAGCACGGCATTCGGCCGCATGATAGAGATTGTCGTAATCTGAAGCCGGACGGAGGTTCTCGAAGCCTTCCTTTATGGCCTTCTCCGTCTGGGAGGAAATCCAGAGTCTCTCCGCCTTTCCAGTATAGCCTGAGAGCTTGAGTATCCAGCGGGCGACGAGCTCTCCCTCTCGTCCTGCATCGGTGGCTATGACGACAGATGAGATGTCAGAGCGCGACAGAAGTGATGAGATGATGTCGAACTGCTCCTTCGACTCCTCTATGACGACCTGATCCAGATGCTCAGGAAGCATCGGCAGTGTCTTCAGCGACCAGCGCTTGTAACTTTCTGAATAATGCTGGGGCTCAGCGAGCTCCACGAGGTGACCGAGGGCCCATGTGACGACGTAGTCAGGTCCCTCCGTATAGCCCTTCTCTTTCTGGAAGCAGCCAAGATTCCTTGCTATCTCACGTCCGACTGACGGTTTTTCAGCGATCACGAGTTTCTTCATGAGCGCAATAATAGCAAAAAGCAGGGACATCTGCTATATTCCGGCTATGCAATCAGACATGACCAGAGGCGGTATCACGGGGCCGATGCTCTCATTCGCGCTTCCCCTGATACTCGGCAATATGCTGCAGACACTGTACAATGCGGCCGACTCCGTGATAGTAGGACGGTTCATAGGCCCGGACGCACTTGCGGCTGTCGGTTCGGCATACTCTCTGATGACATTCCTCACATCTCTGATGATAGGTCTCTCGATGGGAGCCGGTGTCTCATTCTCCTACTTCTTCGGAGCGGGAGACAGGAAGAATCTCAGATCATCCCTCGGCGTCTCATTCATGCTGATCGGTGTCATCACGGTGATAATAACGGTCCTTTCCTTCATCCTTCTGGACTGGATACTCTCAGTGCTCTCCGTACCTGAACAGATCGTTCCTCTCATGAAGGAATACCTTCTTGTCATATTCACGGGCCTCCCCGCGCTCTTCCTGTTCAACTTCTACGCCTCTGCGGAGAGGGCCATAGGCAACAGCAGGATAGCACTGGTATTCATGGCAGTCTCTGCCGTGATGAACATTGTCCTTGACCTCTATTTCGTGATCTCTCTGGACTGGGGTGTCTGGGGAGCGGCTCTTGCCACAGTCATCTCACAGTACGCGGCAGGCACAGGCATCATGCTCTATACAGTCCGCTCCGCAAAGCTTCTGTCCTTTTCCTTCAGGGACATGAGACCGGAGAGGAAGATGCTCGGAGAACTCGCATCCCTTTCAGTCCTCACATCGCTCCAGCAGTCAATAATGAATCTTGGCATACTCATGGTACAGGGACTGGTGAACTCCTTCGGAGCCGGGACGATGGCGGCATTCGCAGCCGGAGTGAAGATCGACAGTATCGCATACATGCCGCTTCAGGAGTTCGGCAATGCCTTCTCGACGTTCGTCAGCCAGAACATGGGAGCAGACCGCTTCGACAGGGTCAGGAAGGGAATGGTCAGGGCTTTCCTGACTGCCCTGATCTTCGGTGTTGCAGTCTCTGTCATCGTGTTCATAATACCTGACAGGCTCATGACAATATTCGTAAATCCCTCTGAGACGGAGATCATCGCGACAGGCAGAAGCTATCTCAGGATAGAAGGATCCTTCTACGCCCTCATAGGTTTCCTGTTCCTCTTCTACGGAATCTTCCGTGCGCTGAAGCACCCTGCAGTCTCCCTTGTTCTGACGGTCATCAGTCTCGGACTGAGAGTGCTTCTTGCATACATCATGGCCGGAATAATCGGAGAGGAAGGCATCTGGATGAGCATTCCGATCGGATGGGCGATCGCCGACATGGCAGGTCTTGCTTTCTATCTCTTGTTCCGGAGAAAGCACGCATCATGACATATAGTTCTCAAGAGTCTCCCTCACCCCATCATTCCTGAGCGATGAGAGATACTCTCTGACCTTCCCGGTGAAGAGAGAAGATGTAAGGACGCTCTCTGAAAGTCCTGCGATACGGAAGAAGCCCTGAGGATCTTCTGATACGGCAGCAAGCTCCTCTCCCTTAGGATCATCAACAGGCATATGATGTCCCTCGCTGTCCACCGCCTGGTAGTAGTACTCCCACATCGCAAGGGCAAGGATCACAGAATCCATGGGTATTCCCTTCGCGAAAGCCTCCTCGAGAGGACGGAATATGGCATTGGAGATCTTCTTCGACCCGTCGGATGCAAGACGCAGGACCTTGTCAGCGATGTATGGATTGGAGAACCTCTCCACAAGCTGATCCTTGTAATCATCGAGATCTATCCCGGGAACAGGAGAAAGTGTTTCTGTGATCTCCTCCATGTAGTACTCTCTTATGAACTTCCTGATCAGCGGATCGGATACGGCCTTGTCGACCATCGTGTATCCCATCATGTATGCAGGATACGACAGGGCCGAATGAGAACCGTTGAGAAGTCTTATCTTCATGAGCTCATACGGCATGACATCATCCACGACAAGAGCACCTGATGCGCGGAAATCAGGGACAACTGTGATGAAATCATCCTCGATCACCAACTGCATGAAGCTCTCTGCATGTACTGGGCACTTATCATCGATATCATAATCATGCCTGAGCTTCTCCCTGTCATCCTCCCCTGTTCCCGGAGTGATCCTGTCGACCATCGTGCATGGAAATGAGACATTCCTCTCAAGCCATGGAATGATGTCAGGATACTTCTTTCCGCAGAACTCGAAGATGCAGGTCCTGAGCATCTTTCCGTTCTCAGGCACGTTGTCACAGCTCATCACGGTCACGGGAAGATTCTTCTCCGCTCTGAGGCTGAGTGCGTACGAAAGGCATCCGACAGCTGTCCTTGCCGGTTCATCCGTTGTCAGATCATGCTGTATGCCGTCATCACTCCAGTTGAGGCTCTTCTCATCATCACGGTATGTATAACCTTTCTCCGTTATGGTCAGAGTGATGAGCCTCACGCTCTCATCTGAAAGTACTCCGGCGACCTTGTCAGGATCCCATGCCTGGTTCGCATATCCTGTCACAGGACCGTTGATCCTGAGATCCTCCGTTCCATCAGGAGAGAGCGAGAGCACGGAATAGAGATAGTCCTGTTCCCTGAAGTCATAGATGAATTTCTCACTGACAGGAATCACATCGAGCTCAAAGACTCCTCCGTCAGAGAGCCCCTTCTCAAGAAGCTCATCCATATATGTCAGGAAATGGGAACGGTGAAAGTGCCCCAGTCCGATATGGGCAACCACGGTCCGGAGATTCTTCCTGTCATATGATGGTGTCCTGATACCCTTTCTCCTGATCTCCTCCAGCGTGCTGTCCGAAATTGTCATTCTGTATCCTCCCGGTATTAAAAATGGCTGGACCATGTGATCCAGCCTCAGAAAAACCTTATTACCTACTCAGTCCTGCCTTCAAGGGCATATGGAAGCATCGCGTAGAACTTCGAGCAGATTACGAGATCCTCAACCCTGTTGATCTCGTTCGGAGCATGGGCCTGAGCCTCATCTCCAGGACCGAAACCGATTGCAGGAATCTTGTGCCTGCCTGTTGTCGCGACGAGGTTCGTTGAGAATGTCCACTTGTCGACGACAGGATCCTTTCCGAACATCTCCTTATAATCCCTGATACCTGCCTGTACAAGCGGATGATCGGGATTCAGCTTCCATGTCGGGAAGTAGAGCTCCTGAGAGTACTTCGTTCCGGTCCATGCCGTCTTGTCGTAGTCAGGCATCTCGACGACGATGTCCTCAGGCTTGTCTCCTGTTGCCTTTGACACATACTCCCTCACCTGATTCATGGCAAGCTCCGCATCCTCGCCCCATGTCAGACGGCGGTCGCAGTAGAGCATCGCGTAGTCTGGAACCGCACACTGTGATGGTCCCTTGACATCGATCTGGGATACAGTGATCGTTCCCTTTCCGAGGAAGTTGTCATCATCCGGCTGCAGATCCTTGTTGAGCTGCTCGATGGCAAGTGCGGCGCGTGCGGCCTTGTAAGCGGCGGACACACCACGCTCAGGAGCGGATCCATGGCATGAGATTCCGCGGAGTATGACACGGATCTCCATCCTTCCCCTGTGTCCTCTGTAGAGACGGCAGCTTGTGGGTTCTGTGGAGACGATGAGATCGGGCTTGATGTTCTCCTCCTCGATCATGTACTTCCAGCACATGCCATCACAGTCTTCCTCCATTACGGTGAATGTGAAGAGGATCGTATACTCTCCGCCATAGCCGAGCTCCTTGAGGATACGGCCTGCCGTGATCATTGAAGCAGCTCCGCCCTTCTGGTCAGAGGATCCTCTGCCCTTCACAAGTCCATCCTCGACAGCACCTGAGAACGGATCGAACTCCCAGTTCTTGAGGTTGCCGACCTCGACTGTATCGATGTGGGCATCGAAGGCAAGGGTCTTTGGTCCGTTGCCGACTCTGGCAACCACTGAACCAAGTCCTTCGATTTTTGCCTCATCAAAGCCTGCCTCCTCGCAGAGCTTCACGATAAGACGGCATACATCCTCTTCCTTGGAGCTGTAGCTCTTTGTCTTCACGAGCTTTGAAAGATTCTCAGCCGTGTAATCCCTGTACTTCTCAGCAAGTTCCTTTATCCTTTCGGAAACCATACAGCACTCTCCTTATGCTTTTATTCTATCTGTCTTCTCCCAGACGCGTCTGGCAACGCGCTGAGCCTCACTGTATACCTTCTCCGCATCGATGGATGTGAACTTCCTGTTCTCATAGAGAAGCTTTCCATCGATGATCGTGCTCTCGACATTCGCCGAGGACATTCCCCAGACAAAGTGCGTGGCAGCATTGTCCTTAACAAGCGGGGTCGGCGCGTTGTATGAGAGAAGCACGAGATCAGCCTTATAGCCCTTCTCCACGCGTCCCCATTTCCCTTCGTTGTGGAACACGGACTCGACAAGCCTGTTGCCACGGTTCAGGGCAGCAAGGAAGTCGGCAGGCCAGAAAGGACCACCTTCGTCCTTGTGCTTGAAGAACGCCAGCTTGATCTCCTCGAACATATCACCACCACAGCCATCGGTGCCGAGGACAAGCTTCCTGACATCGGTGACATGATGATTATACCCGATATGATTGTTCATGTTCGAACGCGCATTGTGTGCAAGGAAGCACCCTCTCTCATTGAGAAGCTCCACCTCTCCGTCGGAAAGATGCACGCCATGAACAAGGAGTGTCTTCTCATCCAAAAGCGAGAATCTGTCGAGTCTCTTCACTATGTCATCACCATAGTGATGGTGTGAGTGGACCTGATCGTACTTGTCCTCAGCTATGTGAAGATGGATGCCCCTCCCTGTCGACTTCACGGCATCAGCCATGAGCGCAAGGCCCTCATCGGGGATGGTGAAAGGAGCATGTCCGCCGATCATTGCCTCGACAAGGACATTCTCTCCGTTCTTTCTCCTTGTATCGACTTCAGAGGCGAATCTCACATTCTCCTCATACCCTTCCCTGACTTCGTCCATACCGCGGTTGCGGTCTGTGATCTCAAAGCAGGTCGCACCCCTGACTCCTGTCTCCTCCATTCCCTTCGCTATGACCGAGAGGGAATCCTTTATGAAGGAAGGAGATGCGTGATGGTCAATGCAGGATGTGGTTCCTGCGGCTATCGCATCAAGGGAGCAGATAAGGGACGAGTAGTAGACGGCCTCCTCATCAAGTGCCCTGTCCAGTCTCCACCACCACTCCTTCAGAACCTGGATGAAATCCGTCTGGGGACCTGAGGATATGAGCATACCTCTGGACAGTCCCGAGTAGTAATGATGATGTGAGCAGACATTGCCCGGGATCATGATCTTACCGCTTCCGTCGATGACCTTGTCTGCAGTGGCTCCATCAGCGGCATTGACGCCTGCCGCGGTTATGACAGAGTTCTCAATTACAACATCCGCCCCTTCGATGATATCGAAAGGAGGCTCTGTCTGCATTATCGTGACATTCCGTATGATTATGTCTGCCATCACTCCTCCACAAGTCCGAGAAGGTAGGAATATGACATCAGGATCTTCTCTATGATCGCCGCGATCTCCTCAGGGATATCGGCGACAAGGGAACCATCCCTTCCGACATGTCCTTCTGTGACCTTTCCGTCAATCCTTATCAGGATCTCATCACCTTCCTTATAGAATCCGCTTGCATCACTCTCATCGAAATCGCCTCTGAGAGAGAATATCGTGAGTTTATCACGGTACGGGCGGCCAGAATGAGGACAGAACGTCGCACAGTTTCCGCACTCATTGCAGTATGCGTCGAGATGGACGACCTGGAACGGATCCTCAAAGAGTCCTGTCTCCCTCATGTCTATCGCCACATTCGCCCTGTTCGGACAGACCTCAACGCATTTCAGACAGAGATATGAGCACTCGACACACCTCGATGCCTCTGAAAAGGCGAAGAACTCATCACCCTTCTTTCCCGCAGGCATGAGACGGCTCTTCTTTGAGATGATGTTCAGGAAGAATCTGTCCTCAGCTTCCCTGAGCTCAGCTTCCTCGCTCTCTGTCAGCTCCTCTTCATCATCCTCATCATGGTGATGACCACAGGAGCATTCCTCATCATCTTCATGGTGATGGCCGCAGGAACACTCCTCACCATGCTCGTGATGGTGACCGCATGAGCACTCCTCCTCGTCCTCATCCTCCTCAATGATACTCTCATAGACAGAGTCGATGGCCTTGTCGACAGCAGCACGGGCTGAGGCCATGCAGCGCACGACCGTTGACGGGCCTGTCGCGGCATCTCCGATGATGTACACACCATCTTCCTCGCCATTCTCCGCTCCAAGCGCTTCAAGGACAGCCTTGTCCGCAGTCTCACCAATGGCATAGATCAGATAATCAGCAGCGACAGTCTCCTTCCGGCCTGTATCCTGAGGCCTTCTCCTTCCGGACTCATCCTCCTCTCCGAGTTCCATCACAGAAAGATCCAGTGATCCGTCCTGGAAGGAAGAAGGGTTACGGAGGAATCTGAACGTGATGCCCTCCTCGAGAGCCTCCATGTACTCTTCCCTGTCAGCGGGCATCTCCTCTTCAGATCTTCTGTAGACTACTGTCACATCCTTCACGCCGGAGATTCTCTTCGCCATGCGGGATGCGTCCATCGCGGTGTTTCCGCCGCCGACGATGACGACATGCTCTCCGATGTTCACCTCATCGCCGCTCTTGCACCTTCTGAGGAACTCGATCGCACCTTCTCTCGGGCCGTTGCCCGGAAGAGCGATCTCACGTTCCTTCTCAGCTCCGATCGCGACGAATATGTACTCAAAGCCCTGCTTTCTGAGATCATTCACAGTGACAGCAGCAGAGAAATTGAACTTGACACCGCACTCCTCTATGAAGCTGATGTCATCAAGGACTGTCTTCTCCGGAATCCTGAACTCAGGAATC
>CALXON010000165.1 GCA_944389985.1 uncultured Spirochaetaceae bacterium
TGCAGAGAGTCGGAGACTTCAGACTCGGAAAGAGGTCTAAGGTCGCCACATTCAACAACGATCTCTACGACTTCGAACCCTCCCTGAAGGACTGCTGTCCCTCAGATATCTCACTGGCAATGCCCTCGAAGATCCTCAGATACATCTGGTCCGGCATGAAGAAGCTCGACACGATCATTCCGGGAATCCTTCATCCGTCCACGATCATGTACTATCCGGAAATCAAGCTCTACGCTAACAAGCCGGAGTATCAGGATGACAAGTTCCAGGTCGCTCCATCTGTCTTCTTCGCAGGAGACGGCGCAGGTACAAGCCGTGGCATAACAGGTGCATGGGCATCTGGAATCAGAGCATCAGAGGGAATGGCTGAGTATCTTTAAAGATTTCAGCCGATAATGTAAGATAGTCACAGCCCCAGATGGTGAAATCGGTAGACACAAAGGACTTAAAATCCTTTGACCGCAAGGTCGTACGAGTTCAAGTCTCGTTCTGGGGATTTCCTGTTGTTTGATTCTGAACAGAAAGGGTATATTATAGACAGGTCGGATAACCAAGCCGAACAGGGGCATGTCCCCGCCGTTAAGCTGGAGGAACCTCCGGCAATTTCTTTTTAAAGGGTTTGTCATAAAAGGTAACGGAACACACCATTAAAACCCTGCATAGATTACCAGGAATTCTTCATAACGCAAGGGCAAGAAAAACCAGAAAACCCACAACAGGGATTCCGACGATGATACCAAAGTAAATCAGAACACCTTTCCAAATTGCTTTTTCCCGTTCTTTGTACCAACACATACGGTTATATTATACTGCATTCTTTCCTGAATAGACATGTCGGACAAGAGCGGGTCCCCATCACATCGCCAGTGAATGACCTACGGCAATTTTCATTCATACCTTGCTTTCTTACCTGTTTCGTGGAAATCAGCATCCATTGCCTCTGACTTATCAAAGTCTGGAGTACTGTTATAATTCCGTACCTCATCATAGAGGATGTCCTCATCCTTCTGACGGGGAAGGACTGCGGCAAGTATCAGATAGATGACGATTCCAGGGAAGATGCCTGTGAACAGTATGATCAGGAAGAAGATGAGCCTTGTAGGTCCTTCAGGAAGATCCCGCCATTCAGCAAATCCTGTAGCGACTCCGAGTATTGTCCCGCGCGGTGATCTTGTCCACTTTCTGGTCTTCATCAGTTCTCTCCTGTCTGCTCAGTATAGCAGATTATGAACAAAACATCCCTGCCGGAAATGGCAGGGACCGTGGACTACTTGTTTGAATCGGTGAACCTTGAGAGGAACTCCTTCGTCCGCTGACTCTTTGGATTATAGAAGAGCTCCTTGGGAGAACCTTCCTCCTCTATCTTTCCGTCAGCCATGTAGATCACTCTTGTCGAAATATCCCTGGCAAATGCCATCTCATGGGTGACCACAAGCATCGTCATACCGCTCTCCGCAAGATTCTTCATGACATCAAGAACCTCTCCCACCATCTCAGGGTCAAGAGCAGACGTAGGTTCATCGAAAAGAAGGATCTCAGGATTCATCGCAAGCGCACGCGCGATCGCAACCCTCTGCTTCTGTCCTCCGGAAAGCTGTCTGGGCTTTGCCTTGATGTAGAGCTCCATGCCGACCTTTGACAGATACTCGATCGCCTTCGCCCTTGCCTCCTCCTTGTTCCTCTTCAGAACCTTGAGCTGTCCGACCATGCAGTTGTCGAGAACATTCATGTTGTTGAAGAGATTGAATGACTGGAATACCATTCCGACTTTCGTACGGTATGTATCTTCATCAATTGCACCACTCAGCACGTCCTGATCATGGAACAGGATGGAGCCTCCGGTAGCATCTTCCAGAAGGTTGATGCATCTCAGAAGTGTCGACTTTCCCGATCCGGAGGAACCGATGATGCTTATGACATCACCGGAGTTCACGGAGAAATCTATATCCTTCAGAACTTCGTTCGTACCGAATGTCTTAACAAGGTGCCTTACCTGAAGAATCTCACTCATCAGTGTGTGCCTCCTGTCTTGTCGTTATAACGTGTGAGTCCGCTTGTGAACGCCAGCGTGTCGTTCGTGGCGAGATCAAAGGAAGCGGGACCATCCATCTTGTTCTCGATCGCGCGGAGTATGCGTGAGCAGGCGAATGTCAGGATGAAGTAAATTATCATCGTGACCGTGGCTGCCTCGAAATATGTATAGAGCGCGCCGGAAATGCTCTTGAACGTGAAGAAGAGCTCGACAGTACCGATAATCGAGAGGACACAGGTATCCTTTATGTTGATGATCAGGTTGTTGCCTATCTGGGGCATTATGTTCCTCAGGGCCTGAGGAAGTATTACAAAGAGCATCGTCTGGAAATGAGACATGCCTATTGCCCTGGCGCCCTCTCTCTGGCCGGGATCAACGGAAAGTATTCCGCCTCTGACAGTCTCTGCCATATATGCGCCTGTATTGATGGATACAATGATTATCGCTGCACTCCACATTCCGAGGTTGATACCGAAAAGCTGGCTTGCACCGTAATAGATGAATGCGGCCTGAAGCATCATCGGAGTTCCTCTGAAAACCTCCACATATGCAGTGAGGACCGCTTTGACAGCAACAAGAAGCGCCCTTCTGATCTTTCCGGAATTCTTATGAGGCTCCGTTGTCTGAACCAGTCCGACAGCGAATCCGATCACACAGCCGAGGAACGTACAGATAAGGGCGATGGCCATAGTAGTGGCGGCTCCCTTCGCCAGAGAACCACCATAACGCTCGAGGATGTAGAGCATCCTCTGGAAGAAATTCATTTCAGCTATTGTCATCTCACCACCGGTCACTGAGCAAGAGGCTGAACGGAGATGGCTTCATCCATCATCCTGTTGAAATCCTCTACTGTGAGTGTATCGAGAACACTGTTCATCGCATCAAGGAGCTCCGTGTTTCCCTTCCTTACGGATATTCCGATATTGATCTCCTCCTCGCTGACCTGGAAATCATCATCGGATCCGGCGAAATCGAGAAGTCTCATGTTCGGGTAAGCGACAAGCGCAGCCTGTCCTGTAGGCATATCGGTACAGACAACATCGACTCTTCCGCTGTTGAGAGCCACGAGCATCGCAGGGGCGCTCTCTTGGGCAGGAAGGATGTTCGCATCAGGAATCTGCGGAATACAGACATCATACCAGATCGTTCCGAGCTGGCTTGTGCAGCTTGCACCTGCGAGATCCTGAACGCCCTGGGCATTCTCATACTTGCTTCCCTCGTTCACGAGACAGATGATCGAGGCATAGTAATAAGGGGATGTGAAATCAACCATCTGGAGACGATCTGATGTGATCGACTGACCCGCGATCGCACAGTCGACAGTTCCTGAAAGGACTGCAGGAACAAGGGAGTCCCAGTCGAGTTTGACGATCTGAAGATCATAGCCGAGCCTCTCTGCGATCAGCTTCGCCATCATTACATCATAGCCATATGCATAATCATTTGAATCGGCGATCTGGACAGCTCCATTGGCATCCGTAGGCTGTGTCCAGTTGTACGGAGCATATCCGCACTCCATCGCGACACGGAGGACAGGACGTCCTCCTGAAGCGGAAGCGCCCTCCTCCTTGCTTCCTCCTGCGAAAGCGGAGACAGCTATGAAGGCGATCATAAGTAAAGCTACTGCGAATCTTCTCATTCTCATATCATTCACCCCTGTGGATAATTTTCGTTTGATGACATGGATGATAAACATAAGTTATAGCAAGGTCAATATGTTTTAATAAAAACATTATGTTATTATTATAACAGATTCAAGGTATATACCATTGTTTCCCAAATCGTCTTACGGAGCTATCATCAGCGATATGAGCAGTGAAGAAAGAATCATCCATCCAATCCCTCCTGAATTCGATGAGAACTCCAGAATACTCGTACTGGGCTCATTTCCCTCAGTACGGTCCAGGGCAGACGGTTTCTTCTATGCCCATCCCAAGAACAGATTCTGGAAGATCATGGAGGTTCTCTACAGTACAGAGCTTCCTGATATCCCGCGGAGGAAGGCATTCCTGCACGAGAACAACATAGCTTTATGGGATACAGTGGCATCCTGCTCGATCAAGGCCTCTGAGGATTCATCCATCACATCGGTTCAGGCAAACGACCTCTCTCCAATCCTCAGAAGCTCAAGGATTGACAGGATATTCACAAATGGCCGGAAATCATACGATCTGTATATGAAGCTGACATATCCTCTGACCGGTATAGAGCCGGTGCTCCTTCCATCCACATCCCCTGCAAATGCCGCATGGAGTCTCGAGGCCCTCATATCTTTCTGGCAAGTCATTCTCTGCCATTGACGATCATCAATCTGTTTGATTATCATTCTGGAATATATCAACAAGCGCATAAGCGCAAAGGAATAAGAACTTGGACGAAGGCCCTGGCAGTAGTATGTTGGTGAATCAGGAACAAGACCCTGATCCGCATTTATGTCGCAGACACGGCATCAATCTCCGCCTCTGAACAGAGGCACACAAACGGACACTGATTAAAACAAGGAGATTGATGTGACATTATTTCAACAGATTTTATTACAGATTATTCTCATACTTCTCAACGCATTCTTTGCGGCGACTGAGATTGCAGTTATATCCCTGAACAGGAACAAGCTTGAGAAAATGGCGGAGGAAGGTGACAGGAAGGCTCCTAAGCTCCTGAAGCTCACCGAGGATCAGTCCGCATTCCTCTCAACAATACAGATAGGAATTACACTCGCAGGATTCCTCGGCTCGGCTTTCGCTGCCGACAACATCGCAGGATACTTCGTTCCTATCTTCCAGAGCTGGGGTATAAACTTACCGGAGAGTGTCCTCAGGACGATAGCCGTTGTGCTCACGACACTCATCATCTCATTCTTCACACTCATCTTCGGAGAGCTCGTGCCTAAGAGGATCGCACAGCACATCCCATATGGATATGCGAAGTTCGCATCTCCTGTGATCATAGTGCTTGCAAAGGTCATGAAGCCTGTGATCTGGCTTCTTTCCTCAAGCACGAACCTTGTTCTCAAGATCATCAGGATGGATGGTACCGGAGAGAATGATGAGGTCACCGAGGATGATATCCGTCTGATGGTCGATGCGGGAGGAAAATCCGGCTCGATCGAGGAAGATGAGAAGGAATGGATACAGAACGTGTTCGAGTTCAATGACATCTCTGTGACGGATGTCATGACAAGAGAGCCCGATGTGGTCTCTTTCCAGGTCGACACCCCAGAGTATGAGATACTGGACACGATCAAGGATTCAGGCCTCTCACGCTTCCCTGTCTACGATGAGGACATCAACGATATAATCGGAATCCTCAATGCCCGTGACTTCCTCATCAACAGGAATGAGAGCGAGCACAAGAAGATCAGGGAGCTTCTCAGACCTGCATACATGGTTCCCGAATCCATCCACGCGGACAAGCTTTTCGCGAACATGCAGGCGAAGAAGACCCACATCGCGATCGTCGTCGATGAGTACGGTCAGACTGTCGGTATCATCACGCTGGAGGATCTTCTCGAGGAGATCGTCGGAAACATCTACGACGAGTTCGATCCTCAGGAAGAGCAGGAAATACAGAAGATCGATGCAAGCACATGGAAGGTATCAGGAGCGCTTTCCCTCTCCGACTTCACGGAAGAGACAGGCATCGAGATCAAGGAGAATGAGGCCTATGACACGATCGGAGGAATGGTTCTCTCCACTCTCGAGCAGATTCCTGAAGACGGAACCGAGCTCAATGTCAGGATCAACGGCCTTGATATCCATGTGACGAAGATCGAGGACAGAAGAATCGAAGAGGCGATCATCAGGAAGATCCCTGCCGAGGAGGAGAAGACCGAAGACAAGGATGCTGATGACAAGGAGAAGGTGGAGAAGGAGTGATCCTACTCCACCATCTGCAGGACAAGCCCCCGGATGAGGAATCTGAGGGCTTTTTCCTTTTCATGAAGTCTGTCATATGAGAGAAGGAGGTACAGAAGCGCCTCATAGCCCGATCTGAAAGCGTTTATGTCATTCTCATCCTCTATGGAAAAGTATGAGAAGAGTTCATGGAGTGTGGTATCAAGTCTTTTCATCAGATCGGTCTTCCTGTCATCACCATACTTTCTCAGGACGACATCCAGCTCAGCGTTGTCAAGGAACCTGTACAGCCCCCTCTCATAGAACATCATGAGGATTCTTGAGAAGACATCAGTAAGCGATGTCACTATGTGGTTCTCGTCAAGTTCGGCAAGGAGTGTGGGATACAGGGTATCAACATCATCCTGAAAGCTCTGGATCATGTCGAGAAAGAGTGCCTCCTTGTGCGGATAGAAAAGATAGAAGGTTCCTTTGGGTATGTCAGCAAGGTGTACAAGCTCGTCGACGGTCGTACGTCTGACACCATAGCGTCTGAGACAGTCCTCTCCGGCCTTTCTCAGATCCTTTCTTATGTTCTCACGTTCTTCTTCTGTGTATTTCTTAGGCATATTCCCTCTTTTTGACTAAGACAGATTATATAGTCAGCAAAACGGGTTTTCCAGCCATTTTTCCTGCTTTTTCCATGAAAAACGGTGTTGATTTTCCTTTACCTGGCGATTTTCGTGCCTTAGCATGGATGTATCGATAAAAATAAAGGAGCAATTGAATGGCTGCAGTTGTACTCAAGAATATCTGCAAGATCTACGATGGCGGTGTAAAGGCTGTTGATAACGTCAACATCAACATCGAGGATCAGGAATTCGTTGTTCTCGTCGGCCCTTCCGGCTGTGGAAAGTCCACAACACTCAGAATGGTAGCTGGTCTCGAGGATATCTCCTCAGGTGAGCTCTACATCGACGGAAAGCTGATGAACGACGTTCCTCCAAAGGACAGAGATATAGCGATGGTATTCCAGAACTACGCTCTCTATCCTCACATGACCGTCTATGACAACATGGCATTCGGTCTCAAGATCAGGAAGTTCCCAAAGGATCAGATCGACCAGCGTGTAAAGGAAGCTGCCAAGATCCTCGACATCGAGTCCCTTCTTGACAGAAAGCCTAAGGCACTCTCCGGTGGCCAGAGACAGCGTGTTGCTGTAGGAAGAGCTATCGTCAGAAAGCCTAAGGTATTCCTCTTCGATGAGCCGCTCTCGAACCTTGATGCTAAGCTCAGAGTCCAGATGAGAGCTGAGATCTCAGGTCTCCACAACAGACTCAAGGCTACAATGATCTATGTTACACACGATCAGGTTGAGGCTCTCACAATGGCTGACAAGATCGTCGTCATGAAGCTCGGAGTCATCCAGCAGATCGGCGGACCGATGGAGCTCTACAACAATCCTGACAACAAGTTTGTCGCAGGATTCATCGGATCACCACCCATGAACTTCCTCGTCACCACAATCAAGAAGGAAGGTGACAAGGTATATGCAGACGAAGGTTCATTCCGTCTCGAGGTAACACCGGAGCAGGCAAAGTTCCTCCAGCCATACATCGGCAAGGATGTTACATTCGGAATCAGACCTGAGGATGTCGAGTTCTCACACACACCGATCGACGGCAAGACAATCAACGGACATGTATCTGTTGTTGAGCCTCTCGGTTCCGAGACTCAGGTATACATCTCCACATCAAAGGCAAAGGTTGTCGGAAAGATTGATCCTACCGTCATTCCTCAGCCGGATGAGAAGGTTGCACTCATCGTCAACATGGAGAAGGCAAAGTTCTTCGACCTCGACACAGAAGTCGCAATCCGCTAAAAGACTGTATACCAGCAGCTGCCGCAGAGATGCGGCAGTTTCTTTTTCAAAAAATATTCCCTGCAGCGGATGCCACAGGGATCATTTGCTACATGCTTATCTCTCAGAAGAGCTCTGCATAGACCGCTTTCACGGCATCCTTCGCCTTCTCATCCCTAACGCCGATAAGGATTGTGGTATCGGAAGAGCCTGCATTCACGAACGACACCTCAATGCCGGCCTCTGTCAGGGCACTGACAGCTTTTGCGGATACCACGGCCTCATCCATGTTCTGTCCGGTGATGCCGAGGATCGCGTATCCATGATCAACGGAGATCGTATCAAGACCGAAGTCCTTCGTAAGACGATCACACATTGCCTGACACACGCTCTCGGAAGCCTGCTTTGTCTCGAAGAACCAGACAATGGAGTCGATGCCGAAGAGTGAGAAGCATGGCCTGATTCCGAAGATGTGCAGCATTGTGAGAAGTGCATGGCGCATTCCGGACTTCTTGAAGAGCATCAGCTTTCTCAGGCTTATGCGTGAAAGACCTGTGCGGGCTGATACACCAGAAAGTCCCTTGTACTCGGCAACGGGAAGGATCATCGTTCCCGGCTCCTCTGGCTTGTTTGTATTCTTCACATTGATAGGTATTCCTGATGAATACACAGGCGCGATGGCCTCCTCATGGAAGACAGAAGCTCCGACATCAGCAAGTTCCCTCATCTCCTTGTATGACATGGAAGGAATAACCTCTGCGTTCTCAACGATGCGTGGATCCGCCCTGTAGATTCCTGAGACATCAGTCCAGTTCTCATAAAGCTCCGCATTGACGGCTCTTGCGACAATCGCGCCGGTTATATCAGAGCCACCGCGGGAGAATGTCTTCAGAACCCCCTGCTCCGTCTCACCGTAGAATCCCGGAATCACATAGTTCTTTCCATCCTCTATTCTCTCGGAAAGCTTTGTGTATGTACTTTCGTTGACCGTGGAGTCGGCATTGATGACAATTGCATCAGCCGCATCAATGAACTCCCATCCGAGGAATCTGCTCATGACATATGCGGAAAGATACTCACCACGGGAGGCTGCATAGTCAGCTCCACGGCCGGCATCGATCGCGACACGGATGCTGTCAAGCATTGTCGAAAGCTCTCTGTCATCGAGCTTCAGCTCCTTGGCGATCTGCATGAAACGCTTGACTATCTCATTGAAAACAGGACGGCATGACTGTCCCTTCTGAGCCAGGGCATTGCACTGATAGAGGAGATCCGTAATCTTTTCATCTTCCTTGTTTCTTTTGCCGGGAGCGGATACGACAGCGATCCTGCGCTTACTGTCACTTTCAAGAATCGCCCTCACCTTCTTCATCTGACCTGCATCCGCAAGGCTGCTTCCACCAAACTTACAAACTATCATAGAAGTCCTCCGGCCTGATTTTATTTGGAATGAGCGAACTCGGCAAGCCGGAGCAAGACCCCTGATTGCATAGAATTTTTCTTTTTCATATAAAGGAGTATATGGACACAGAAGTTAAGCAGAACATCATGGGCTATGAGCCGATAGGCAAGCTTATAATGAAGCTCTCCCTTCCTCTCATGCTCTCCATGCTCATACAGGCTCTCTACAATATCGTGGACAGCATATTCGTATCGAGGGTCTCCGAGATCGCCCTCACGGCAGTCTCACTGGCATTTCCTCTTCAGAATCTCCTGATCGCGTTCGGGGTCGGAACGGCAGTCGGTGTCAACTCGTATCTGGCGAGAAAGCTCGGAGAAGGCAATGCCGAGCAGGCAGAGAAAGCTGCGGACACAGGAATATTCCTGGCGCTGGTCACCTGGATCGTATTCGCACTCTTCGGCATATTCGGAGCAAGACCATTCCTGTCGATGTTCACGGATGATCCGGTGCTGCTTGAGCTCTCGACCCAGTACACATGGATCTGTCTTGTATTCTCTTTCGGAGTGTTCGTGGACATAACGGCAGAGCGCATCATGCAGGCGACAGGAGACTCCATCCATCCTATGATCACCCAGTCGGCGGGTGCCATAACGAACATCATCCTTGATCCCGTATTCATCTTCGCATTCAATATGGGTGTCGCGGGTGCAGCGATCGCGACAGTCATCGGACAGATCGTCTCGATGATCCTCGCTCTGTACTTCGTAAGCAAGAACCAGTATGTGAAGCTCCACCTCTCACTCAGGCACTTCAGGCCTTCTGCGAGAGTCATCAGGGAGATATACTCAGTGGGTGTTCCGACGATCATCATGAACAGTGTCGGAACCGTGATGGTCAGTGCGCTCAACTCCATACTCATATCATTCAGTACTACAGCAGTGTCGGTATTCGGAGTCTACTTCAAGCTCCAGTCATTCGTGTTCATGCCTGTATTCGGTCTCCAGAGCGGAATGATTCCTATAATCGCATACAACTATGGAGCGAGACAGAAGAAGAGAATGACGAGAACGGTGAAGGTCGGAGGTACGATAGCGCTCTCGATAATGATTGTAGGATTCGCCGTCTTCCAGATCTTCCCTGACCTTCTGCTGTCATTCTTCGCCGCATCGGAAGAGATGCTCACGATCGGACGCCCGGCTCTGAGAATCATCTCAATCTGCTTCATACCGGCCTCCATCGCGATCAGTCTCACGTCGGCTTTCCAGGCAACTGGTGTAGGCTATGCGTCGATGACTGTCTCAATCGTCAGACAGCTTCTGGTTCTCCTTCCTGTCGCGAAGCTCCTTTCCATGACAGGAGTCCTGAACAATGTATGGTTCGCATTCACAGCGGCAGAGGCTGTAGGTCTGAGTTTGTCCATCATCTTCTACATATATGTGTATAAGACGAAGATCAAACCGATCGAAAAGATGGCAAACTGATCGTATTTGTATTTTTATGCATATTCCATTGACATGAATATGCATAAATCATATTGTATTGCCAACAAGAGGTGTTGAAAAATGAAAAAATATGCACTCATTGCACTCGTAATGCTCCTTGTACCGTTCATGGCGATGGCCAGCGGCTCCAGCGAGGAGAAGACAGAATATGTATTTGCAACAGATGCCACATGGCCGCCGTTTGAATATATCGACGAGGCAGGAAACCTCACAGGTTTCGAGGTAGAGCTCGTACCGATGATCGGAGAGGCTGTCGGCAAGACATTCGTCGTACAGAACATTCCATGGGACACGATCTTCGCAGGTCTCAGGAACGGTCAGTATGATGCTGTCGCATCCGGTGTCACCGTCACAGAGGAAAGAAAGGCCACAATCGATTTCTCCACTCCCATAAACAACCAGGGACAGGTTCTCATCATCCCTGTATCGGCACAGGAGACAATCAAGTCAATCAACGATGTTCCGGAGGGAGCAGCTCTCGGCGTACAGATCGGAACGACAGGAGATTTTGCTCTTGAGGAGTATCCTGTTGACATCAGAAGGTATGATGATATCGGTCTCGCCATAGAGGATATGCTCAACGGCAACCTCACAGGTGCTGTATGTGACTCACTCATCGCAGCAGACTTCGTTCTCAAGAACGAGAACTACAGCGACAAGCTCGTGGTTGCAGGAGAGCCGTTCACATCCGAAGAGATCGCTATCGGTGTACAGAAAGGAAACACAGAGCTTCTCGACATGATCAACGAAGGACTCAGCATCCTTATGGAAAATGGCGAGTTCGATGCTCTCAAGGCAAAATGGGGAATCATCTGACAGTTTCCTCTTTTCTGATAAATGCTTCCTCCGGGAAGCATTTTTATTCACTCAATTCCTGTCGGATGCATGAATATTCATATTTTTATTGACTAGGACTGTAATTTTATACAGAATCGTATCAACGACAATTCCAAGGACAATCGGTCAATGAACGGAAACTATGATATCAATGAAAAGATCAGGACAGAGGTCATAAGAGAGAAAACGATCTCTGTCGATCCGAACGCTCCAAAAAGCACAACACCGTCAATCAACATGACAGATGGTGTTCTCATTCCGAAGAAGGGAGAGAAGCACATACTGACATCCTGGCGCCTCACATTCTTCGGTGCCATCGCACTCTCTCTGGTTCTCATAATATTCTTCCCTGATCCGTACCGCACGATATTCCTGACATGTCTCCGCGGAGCCCCAGTGACATTCGAGGTGACAATATTCTCGATCATCGGTGCCGTGATCATAGGAACATTCACAGGACTGGGATCTGTCTCGAAAAAGAGATGGATCAACATGATCTGCGGCATATACGTCGAGCTCATAAGAGGAATACCGCTTCTTGTACAGCTCATCTTCATCTACTATGCAGTCGGACGCTTTTTCCATGTTGAGGGCCTCATAGCCGCCATCATCTCCCTCTCGGTCTGCTTCGGCGCATACATGGGAGAGATCGTCAGAGCTGGTATCCAGGCAATACCAAAGGGGCAGATGGAAGCTGCGATCGCTCTTGGACTGACAAGAACACAGGCATTCAGGTACATCATCCTGCCGCAGACAGTGAAGGTCATACTCCCTGCCATCGGAAACGAGTTCATATCGATGCTCAAGGATTCTTCCCTTGTGTCGGTTCTCTCACTTGAGGACATACTCCGCTGTGGAAGAATGTACATCTCCCGCACATTCCTCTCACTCGAGACGATGCTTGTCGTCGCTCTTGTATATCTCATGATAACCCTCGTGCTCTCACGTCTTGTGGGACTTCTTGAGGAAAGGCTGCATAAGAATGGCTAAAATCGAAATAAAGAATCTTTCAAAGGACTATGATACCCCGTCAGGTGTACTTCATGCTGTCAGGAACGCATCGGTGACCGTCAATGACGGAGAGGTTGTTGTCATAATCGGACCATCAGGATCCGGAAAATCCACCCTTCTCAGGTGTGTGAACGGACTTGAGGAAGCCACAGGAGGCCACATACTCATCGATGGCATCGACATAACCGACCCCGCTACGGATATCCGCAGCATCAGGGAGGAGGTCGGAATGGTGTTCCAGTCCTTCAACCTCTTTCCTCATCTTACGGTTCTGGAGAACATCACACTCGCTCCGATGAAGGTCAGGAAGATGGCGAAGAAGGATGCGGAAGATCTCGCGCGTGATCTTCTGAGACGTGTCGGACTGGAAGAGAAGGCGAATGTCCACCCTACCCAGCTTTCCGGCGGTCAGCAGCAGAGAGTCGCCATAGCACGTTCACTCGCAATGAAGCCCAAGGCAATGCTCTTCGACGAACCAACTTCCGCTCTCGATCCCGAGATGATCAAGGAAGTGCTTGACGTAATGCTTGACCTTGCGAAGGAAGGAATGACCATGCTTCTTGTGACACATGAGATGGGATTCGCAAGGGCCGCTGCGGACAAGGTGATCTTCATGGACAACGGAGAGGTCATCGAGACAGGATCCCCGGAGGAGATGTTCACATCGCCCAAGAGCGAGAGAACACAGGACTTCCTGAACCATATACTCTGATCATAAGGGAAGAGGCAGGGGCCCTTCCCTTTTTCCATGCGCCGGCTGAACCGGCGTCTGATACAATATATCCATGATTTAATCCGCCATTTCCGGCGCATTCGCACCAGATAACAGGAAAAATCCAGAAGACGGCTGTCAGAAAAGGCAGGATGGAGCGTAAAGAGATACA
>CALXON010000166.1 GCA_944389985.1 uncultured Spirochaetaceae bacterium
CTCGGCAGCATCTGCATCAATCCCCTCAAGCTTCAGAAGTCTCTTCAGCAGGTTTCTGATATTCTCCTCATCATCACAGATGATAACTTTCATGTTTTCCTCCATCATAGGCAGGGATGGTGAACTCAGCGGATGTTCCTCCTCCGTCCCTGCGGTACAGTGAAATACTTCCACCCGCAGCGGTCACGAACTGGTTCGTGATTGCGAGTCCGATTCCGGACCCGTGCAGTTTTGTCGTATAGAAAGGATCGAATATCTTGTCCTTGTCAGCCTCATCGATTCCGGAGCCTCTGTCCATCACAGCAACTCGGTACATCTTTCTCTCTTTCGTTATATGGCACTCAACAGGGTCATCTCCCTCTGTTGCCTCAATGGCGTTCTTGAGAAGGTTCTCCACCACAGAGCGAAGCCTCAGAGGATCGAAAAAGACATATAGCGGACCGGAGAGAGAAGGCATCAGGACGATCTGATGGTCGAAAAGCGGTATGAGCTCCTCCAAGACAGACACAAGATCGACCTTCTCCGGCGTTCCTCTGGGATTGCGGATGAAATCAGAGACCCTGTCAGTAAGTTCCGTGAGTCTTGTTGTCTCATGATCGATCACCATTATGTCATCCATCAGGGCAGGATCCGCCTCCCTCTTCAGCAATGCCAGCTGAAGCCGTATCGCTGAAAGCGGATTCTTGATCTCATGTGTGAGTGTCCTGGCCGCCTCTCCAAGTCTCACCAGATTCTCCTGCTTATGAAGCTTCTCACGGTATTCCCTGTTCTGGGAGAATATCTGGAGAGCGATTATATAGAGAATGAGGATGGCGGCTACCGAGACAACCGCGACGACTGTCACAAAACGCACACGGGCAAGAATATGTCCGGCATCAAAGGCTATGTAGAGGATGTCAGGATACTCCAGAACCCCGCCTCTGTTCCTGAAGATGTTCTCAGGAACGAAGGTCGTGTCAGAGACATACCTCACACTCTCGACCACCCTTCTGTTCTCATCGTACGATGTCACATAGGAATCGAATGCATCAGGGAATTTCGTCAGAGGAAGACGCTGGTATGCCTCTCCCCAGGTGTAGACTGCATTACCCTGAGATGAATAGTAACCGAATCCGATGACATCCGGACCGAGGGATGCGCTGGATATGTTTCCCTGACTGATGGCTATGAAGACAGAGCTGTATGCTCTCTCGACAGAGTTCTCCAGTCTCAGACGCTCAGAGGAGATCATCACAGATGAAAGGACGATGGCAAGCACCAGAAGAGCTATGAAGCATAGCGTTATTACACCAGTAACCACATAACTCTCACGCCGCCCCGGAAACAGACTGCGGGCGAGCTTCTTTCCGTCATCCTTTCCCAACAAAACACTCCTTTCCCTGTATTATATTGCATTATCATGAGTTGGAGAACAGAAAGCAGAGAACGGAAAAAGGTCATGAAATGACAACACACTCCATGACCTTCTGTTTTAATTCAACACCACTCGCTTATGGTTTCATCTATCCGCTTTTTGAGCTTGGCCACAGCATCCTTTTTCATCGGATCAAGCTGGGGAAGAGGCAGTCGGGGCTTACCTATATTCATTCCCTGAAGACTCAGTATCTCCTTGCATACTGCGAACAGTCCGCCAAGTGAAAGAAGCTCAAGGATGATACTGGTCACAGTTCTCTGCAGTCTGCTTAATTCTTCAAGCTTACCTGCTCTGAAGAGTTCATCAAGCTTGAGGTAAAGCTCCGGCATTACTCCGTATGTTCCACCGATGCCGGAATCTGCCCCCATCAGACGCCCTGCGGCAAACTGCTCATCAGGACCATTGAATACAACCACATTATCCCCGCCAGCCTCTTTGAACTGGGCAATATCCATAACAGGAAGAGACGTATTCTTGATGCCTATGGTATATTCGTTCTCAAGCATCTTCCTGAAAAGGCTGAGGGAAACATTTGTCCCTGTATTCTGGGGAATGTTATAGATGATGAACGGGAGATGACTTGCGTTTATCATCTCAGTCCAATAATCAGCGATGGCATTCTCAGGCATTGCATAATAGATTGGCGGAATCGACGAGATCGCATCACAGCCTATCTCTGCAGCATGCTTTGCCAGTCTGATGCTGTCCCTTGTTGATGCAGCTCCGACATGGGCGATTATCGTAAGATCATCTCCTGCCGCTTCTTTCACGCTGTCCATTATCAGCATTCTCTCTTCGACAGAGAGATACGGACATTCTCCGGAACTGCCTGTAATGTAAAGTCCCTTCACACCCTTGTTCCTGAAGTGATGGACCAGTTTTCTTGTCCTTTCCGGATCAACGTTTCCGTCATCATCATATGCCGTATAGAATGCGGGGAAGACCCCCTTGAAACGCTCGATATCAATATTAATCATAATTTCCCTCCTTTTATCCCATAAGACCTGGGAGCCAGGTAGTCAGGATCGGACAGTATGTCACTAAAAGCAATACCACGACACCGACCACCACAAACGGCCATACTGTTCTGTAAAGAACGCTGAGTTTGAGTCCCGTGACATTCGAGGCCACGAAGAGCACCATACCGATCGGAGGCGTGATGAGACCTATCGTGAGATTCAGACACATCACGATTCCAAAATGTATGGGATCAATTCCATATGTCATGGCAACCGGGAACAGTATCGGCGTAAGAAGCAGTACAGCAGGAGCTCCATCAAGAAGACATCCAACAAAGAAGAGAAGGATATTCACAAATAACAGGAATACGAACTTCGAGTGGATGAACTGCAGGCAGAATTCCGCAAGATGCTGCGGGATCTGAAGAGCCGTAAGCACCCACTGCATGGCGCCCGCTGTCGCGATGATGAACAGTACGGATGCAGTCAGTCTTGCAGATTCATAAAGGCTGTCATAAAGCATTCTGATATTCATGGTCTTCCTCAGAAGAGTCACGACTATCGAATAGATGACAGCAAGGGCACCGGCCTCTGTTGCCGTGCATATTCCAGAGACGATTGATCCCAGAATAAGAAGCGGGAGCAGTATGACAGGAAGAGAGAGCTTGAACTCAGTCCAGATTTCCTTGAACGTCGCACGCCTCGGATTCTTGGGCTGATTATACTTCTTTGCGAAATACCAGCAGAGCAGAAGGAATGCACATCCATACAGTATTCCAGGGATAGTACCGCCTGCGAAGAGCTCTCCGACAGACACCCTTCCAGCGGCTGCGGCGAAGATAATCATGATCGTTGATGGCGGGATCAGCGGAGCGATGGTAGCGGTAGCTGCTGAAACTGTTACCGCATAGTCTTTAGTATACCCGGCTTTAATCATGGCATTTGACGTGATGACACCGATACTTGCCATGTCAGCAGAGGCAGATCCTGAAATACCCGCGAAAACCATGGAGTCAAGAACATTGACATATGCCAGTCCTCCGCGGATATGTCCGATACATACCTGGAAGAAATCAACGATCTTATCAATAAGTTTTCCTTCACTCATGATCTCTGCTGCAAGAATAAACAATGGAATACAGAGATATGTGAAGCTGTTCACACTTGTAAAAAGCTTCTGGGCCAGAACCAGCATTTTGCCATCCAGCATGAGGAATGAGAACCAAGTTGTGAAACCAATTGCGAAGCCAACCGGCATACCAATCACACAAGCGGCTATGAAAAGTAAAAGTATAACTAATCCTGCAAGCATTATTCAGCCCCCTTATCATTCTCTTCACCCGTAATGCAGGCAAATGGTTCCACCTGCCCGGATGCCACGCCGATGATCTCAACAACAATCTGATAGAACATCACAGAGAATCCGATCACAGGGATCAGGTAAAGGATATTACCCGGGATATTCAGTGACTCAGTACGATATATATTGTTTACAGAAGCAAACTGGATTCCGAACTTGATTGCGGCAACAAGGAAAACCATCATGAGAACAGATTCAAAATAATAGAGAACCTTCTTTGCAGTACCAGTCAGCCTTGCATACACCATATCAGCTCTGGAAAGCTGTCCATGCTTATAGCACATTCCCATTGCGAAATATGCAAGAGAAACCATGAGTAACCGGGCCAGCTCATCAGTCCAAGAAATTGATTCCCATTCAAAAAGTGTCTGCTTCACAAGAATGTACCGGTTCACAACCTGAAGAAAAACAGTAATTGAACATAAGAGAATCAGAATAGCTGTTATGAACTTAATTACCTTCTCAAGCTGGTCAGAAACGTTTTTCAGTGTAGTATAGACAGCTGATAACTGCATAAAACCTCCTCATCGGATCTGAAATTACAGGGGATATGCATTTATCCCACAAGACAAGCCATATCCCCCGTAAAACCAGACTGATCTATTTCTTATTCAATCTCTGCAAGGGCTGCTATGAATCCGTCAACAGTCTCAGCACCCATCTGGTTTCTGGCTATTTCCATACAATCATCCTTGTAGGCAGCATGCCACTGTGCAATCTCTTCAGCTGATGGCTCATATACTGTCACGCCATTTGCTTTAAGAGTCTCGATTCCCTCAGAGATTATTTTCTCTGATACAGCATTTGCAGCGGCTACTGCAGCATCATTCGCATCAAGTACGACCTGCTGGAGATCTTCCGGGAGACCGGCGAAGAAGGAATCACTGATCATTCCGCAGAGATAAGCACCTGTATGTCCGTCAAGGACAAGATACTTCTCAAGTTCATAGGTCTTATCCTGGAGAATGTTCGGTACGGCATTCTCATGACCATCGACGATTCCATTCTGGAGTGCGGTATACAGCTCGGAAATATCAAGAGGAACAGGGTTTCCTCCGAGGGACTCAACCATCTGGATGTAAAGAGGGTTATTCAGAACACGGAGAGTGAGACCGTTGATGTCCTCCGGTTTCTCAAGAGGAATGTCCACTGTTGTGAAATTGCGGAATCCCTTGCTTACCACACCGAGGATCCTGATATTAGTGGTATCTGCACAATCCTCGATGAAGTTCTTTCCCCATTCACTCTCAAAGAGCTTCTGTGCCTGCTCTGCGGAAGAGACGGCGCCAGGAATGGAGAACAGAAGCGACGGCTTGTAATAACTTGATGCTGTAGTGATGTCACCGACATAGAATTCTATTGTTCCATTTGATACACCTGCACAGACATCAGCATCCGATCCAAGTGAATTTCCATAGAAGATCGTGAATTCAATCCTTCCATCTGAATGAGCATCAATATACTCCTTGAATGTCTGAAGGTACGCGATGTCGACAGACTCTTCCTTTGTGATACCGGCAGCAATTGATGTTCCTGCGCTCATTTTGTAAACATCACCACCCTCTTTTGCTCCTGATGCAAAGACACCGAATGCCATAAGCATCACAAGAACCAGAACGAATAACCTCTTTCTCATATTTTTCTCCTTTTGTTTCGGCTGATTGCTCAGATAAGCTTTCCGACTTCCTTCCTGATCGATTTGAGATTCTCCCTGAGAATGTTGTAGTCGCTGGACATCAGAACCATGGTGACTCCTTTATCAATCAGGTTCTGTGCACTTTCCGCTGTCGGATCAGCAGGTGCCATTATTCCTATTCCTCTGGGAGCAGCTTCCTTCCTTATCTTCTCAAGTGCAGAACTGATGAAATCCTGATTGATGTCATAACCCGCAAACCTGTCAAGTGAGTTCGAATAGTCCGCCGGTCCGAAATTTATGGCATCGATTCCAGGAACAGCCATCAGTTCCTCAACATTGTCAATGAACTCGAAATCCTCTGCCATCGGAATCACAAGCTCCGTATCATTGCTGTATGTCCTGTAATCTGTCTCATATTCCGCAAGACCGTAACAGGAACTTCTCACTCCGATATCAATTCCACGTCTGCCAAGAGGAGGGAACTTCGCTCCCCTCACACAGGTTTTCATCTCCTCAAGTGTCTTGATGTGAGGGACTATCACACCTTCAGCACCGATCTCGAGAGCTTTTCTGATTTCCACCTCATCAGGTTTGGTCACTCTCAAAAGAGGACTTATTCCATAGGCTCTCGCGGCAAGCACCAGTTCCGTACAATCACCTACGGATCTCGGATTATGTTCTGTATCGATGAATGCGAAATCAAGGCCGCACATCGCCATCATTTCTATGACCGCCGGACTACCACTGCAGACTGTCATGCCGAATACGACACGTTCTTTCATTATTTCTTTAAGGTTGTTCTTCAAGATCTTACCTCCTATCAATGCGGATGCAGTCCGCTTTGCTAAATTAAGGCTACAGGTTGAATTTCAAGTTGTCAAATAAATTTTTTAATTTTTAGGCAGATTATGCATTTTTTACAAAATATAAAAATATCTGCCTAAAAATATGCCTAATTTATTTGTCCTATGACGTAACTTATGCTAGAATGGCATTGAAAAGGAGGAGAATATGCAGAGCAATCTTTTTGATCTCACAGATAAAGTCGCTATTGTCACAGGAGGACACTCCTGGCTTGGTTTCGATATGGCTTCAGTTCTTGCCGAGTATGGTTGCAATATAATCATCGCTTCCCGTTCTGAGGAAAAGATAAGAAAAGCTGCGGAGAAAATCAGGGACCAGTATGAAGTTGAAACCAAATTCATCAGATTCGATCAGACCGATCCCGCAAGCTGCAGGAAAATGGCGGATGAAGCATGGAACTGGAAAGGAAGGACCGACATTCTCATCAACAATTCAGGCGGGGGATCAGGAGCAAGCGAAGGAGATTTCCTGAAAAGGGATCCAAAGGACATCATCTCATTGATCAGTACGAATCTGATCGGGGCAATGCTGTGCACACAGGCTGTAGTCTCATACATGGTCAGCCAGAATAGCGGAAAGATCATAAGCATCGGATCAATAGCGGGTATTGTCGGCAGGGACAGACGGATGTACAGACGTAACAACAAAACAGAGCAGCCTGTCGATTATGCTGCCTCAAAAGCAGGCATCATCGGAATGACAAGAGATCTTGCAGCCTATCTTGCTCCTTACAATATTCAGGTCAATACCATCTCTCCCGGAGGCTTTGACAAGGGAGATCTGCCAAAAGGATTTGTAGATGACTATGCTGATGCTACAATGGAAGGAAGGATGGGAATAATGGGACAGGATATAAAGGGAACAGCTCTTTTCCTTGCCTCACAGGCTTCGAATTATATTACAGGACAAAATATTGTCGTTGACGGAGGGTTCACTGTCTATAAATAATCAGACATAGGGGACTGAGAATGCTTAAATACCAGAAAATAAAGAAACAGCTGCTTGATTCTATTTTGCAGATGTCACCTGGGGACAGAATTCCATCAAGACCGGAACTCATGAATCAGCTCTCAATCACACGGGCTACGCTGGATAAGGCAATAGCGGAACTTGAGAATGAGGGATACCTGTCATCAAAGACAGGAAGCGGAACATTCGTAACCTCACTTACCGAGAACCAGATCCAGCATATACAGACCTGGGGTGTCATTGTCCCGAATGTAATGGAAGAAATATACCCTGGTCTTGTAAGAGGAGCTGAGAACTTCGCCCATAAAGAGGGAATAAATCTTGTCTTATGTAATTCTGACAATGATCCGAGAAAACAGGAAATGTACATAAGGAGGCTCATCGCATCAGGTGTCTCAGGCATAATACTGGTCCCCGTCATCTCCACTGACATTCTGGAAATGTACAGGCTGTACACTCAGTTGCTTGAGACACATGTGCCTTTCGTTTTCTGCAACAGGAGCATAGAAGGTATCAATATTCCGGTAATCGCATCAAATGATTTCTATGGTGGATACATAGCGACGAAACATCTTCTTTCAAAGGGTTATGACAGACCTGCTTTCATCGCAAAGAGAAAATACAAGACGAGTATCGACAGATGTCAGGGATATCTGTCCGCACTGCTTGAGAACAACATCGAGATAAACAGAAAAGCCATAGTGTTTGATGCAAAAGGGAAAATAGACACACTTATCCGGAACGAGGATATCGACTCGATATTCTGCTTTGATGACTCTCTCGCAGAGGAATGTTACGATGCCTGCAGGAAAGCTGATTTGTCCATACCAGATGATATAGGGATAATCGGCTACAACAATACAAGCATCTGTGAAGCCCTCACCCCTGCCCTATCCTCCGTCTCATTCATGAATGTGGAAATCGGAGAGAAAGCAGCAGAGATTCTCATGAAAATGATCAGGAAAGAATATACCAGTGATTTTGACTACTATCTTTTCCAGCCATCGGTCAAGGAGAGAGAAAGTACTGCAATACAGGTCTCACAATAACAGACGGAGACCTGTATAATTACTTTATTCTCACTCAATCAGATGAAATTATCTGCCGATACCCTGAATATTCTGGAGAGCTCTTTCGCTGTTTTCTTGCTGATCGGTCTTATGTCATGTTCCATATTGGATACAGCCTGTTTCGTGGTACCAAGCTTCTCTGCAAGCTGAACCTGAGTCATGTCAGTCATCTCACGGAAAAATCTCAGATTCTTTCCAGGCGTTGCCTCAGCCATTGCCTTTTTATAGAAATCAAGAGTATGCGGATCGATAAGTTCCTCTCCATCATCATTCCACATCCGTATGTCCTCGCTGCTGTATCTTGCGTTGATCTGATCAAAGAGGAATCTGGGGATGTTTCCATCAACACTGAAACCCTCAGTATGGGGCGGATTCACGACTACCAACATAATAGACCTCCACAACATATTTTCCAGACCGGCATTCCCAGCACGCTACCCAGTGGTAACTAAGATGACAATGGTACCGGTTCTTCCCGAGCCTGCTGAAATTCCGGAATCCCGGTTGTACCGGACCATGCTTCTCAATGTTTTCCAGGAGAACAGACAGAATATAGCGTTCTTTTTCCGGAAGCTTCCCGATATTCTTCAGGCTGCGCTTTGTTATCCTTATTTCATACTTTTCTTCCATATTGTAACAAGAAACTGATTACCTCGCAACTAAGATTTGTCCTACTTCCAGATCGTAGAGGCTCCTTCTGAATCCGCCAGAGGCAGGAGCGGTCAGAAATCAGTTACAGCTGTAACAGACAGCCAACTATGTACTTTAGGTGTAGTTGATTGCCGCTTTCCTGTCAGAGGCTTAAATTCAGCACATGAAAGAGACTGAAAACAATGAAGGGATGATCAACGCATCATCACCGGAGACAAAGAAGCCTAAACAGGAACCCGGGCTTCATATAAATGACGGAATGAAATCCGCTTCAAAGAAGAAACGGAACTTCTCGATATGGTATCTGCTGCTTGTATTCCTGTTCTTCTTCTTTATTGGACAGATGCTCTTCACTTCCCACATGCCAACTGTCAGCATCGACTACAGCACATTCAAGGATCTGGTGAAGAACGGCACGATCGTGCAGGTGGCTTTCGATCAGGACCAGTATATCGGCTATGCAATGACGAAGGATGAGGCGAGAAGTACGCTGAATGAACTTTCAAGGACACATCAGCTGCCTCAGACAATAGACACATCCTCGATCATAGCGTATCAGACATACATGATTGACGATCCGTCATTCGTTCCGCTTCTTGATGACATGAACATTGAATACTATGCGACAGAGCCTGTAAGGCCATCGGCTCTGGCAAGCATAGTTTCATTGCTGCTTCCTGTGATCATATTCGCCCTCTTCTACTGGTGGATGTCAAAGAGGATCACAGGAGGAGCCCAGGGAGTGATGTCATTCAGTCAGAACAAGAGCCAGCTTGTAGCTGAAGGTGACACAGGAGTCAGATTCAATGATGTCGCGGGAGAGAATGAGGCGAAGGCAGAGCTCGTTGAAGTCGTTGACTTTCTGAAGAACCCCCAGAAGTATGCGGAGATGGGAGCACATATACCAAAAGGTGTTCTGCTTGTAGGCCCTCCTGGAACAGGAAAAACCCTTCTTGCGAAAGCCGTCGCAGGAGAAGCCGGTGTTCCGTTCTTCCGCATGAGCGGTGCAGATTTCGTGGAGATGTTCGTAGGTGTGGGCGCTGCCCGTGTCCGTGATCTTTTCAAACAGGCAAGGGAGAATAGACCGTGTATTATCTTCATTGATGAGATCGATGCGATAGGAAGACAGAGATCAAGTGCCGGCATCGGAGGCAACGATGAGCGTGAACAGACACTGAACCAGCTTCTTGTGGAGATGGATGGCTTTGATTCCAGAACAGGTGTCATAATCCTCGCTGCCACGAACAGACCTGAAATCCTCGATCCTGCCCTTCTGAGACCGGGACGTTTTGACAGGCAGGTACTTGTGGACAAGCCTGATCTAGACGGAAGGGAAAGTATCCTGAAGATCCATACGAAGAACATGAAGCTTGACAGTTCTGTCGATCTCAGGAAGATCGCACAGGCATCGGCAGGACTTGCCGGAGCTGATCTTGCGAACATAGCAAATGAAGCGGCACTCATTGCTGTAAGGGCCGGACACAAGGCCATAACGCAGGTTGACTTCGAGAACGCCATCGAGAAATCAATAGCGGGCCTTGAAAGAAAGTCCAGAGTACTCAATGAGAAGGAAAGGATCAGGGTGGCCTACCATGAGACAGGCCATGCACTCACGGCATATCTCACGGAAGGAGCATCCCCTGTCTCCAAGATCTCGATAATCCCCCGCGGAATGGGTGCTCTAGGCTATACGCTCCAGTATCCTACGGAAGACAGATTCATCCTCTCTGAGAATGAGCTTCTTGGAAATGTCGACATCATGCTCGGAGGAAGGGCTGCGGAGGAGACCATATTCGGAGACATATCCACAGGGGCCAGCAATGATATCTCCAGAGCTTCCGACACAATCAGACAGATGATCACCGAGTACGGAATGTCTGAGAAGTTCCGCAACATGACACTGCCCAGGTCCTCTTCGGGAATAGAAGGGGTATCAGGGGCGAAGGAGTACTCGGAGGCGACACAGCAGTATGTCGACAACGAGACGGAGCGCATCATGTCTGAGCGCTATGAGCTTGTGAAATCCAAGCTGGAGACGAACAGGGAAGCTCTCGTAAACATAGCTGAGGAGCTTCTGAAGAGCGAAGTCATCGAAGGTGCTGATTTCGAAGCACTTGCAAGCAAATACGTTGTCAGATAAGCTACAGGCATAATGATACGCCAGCCTATTGCAGACAATGAACTTATAGAACATATCGCCTCCCTGCCACACGATGGAAGGGAGGTTTTCCTCGCATCAGGAGGAAGTGTGAGGATCTCGGCGGTTCAGGCTACTGAGATGATCAACCAGATGCGTGCAAACCACCATCTGGGGATAATGGAGACATATGTCCTTGGTCAGGGATACATCGCCGGTGCGCTCCTTGCTTCTACAGTAAAGGGCAATGACAGGGTGCAGCTTCAGATCGAGTGCGGCGGTCCGATAAAGGGTATGTCAGTTGAGGCATGGGCATCCGGAGCTGTCAGAGGATACCTTGTGAACAACCCCATACCTCTCGATAAGCCTGTGGACTCTTTTGATACTTCGATGCTCTATGGTCCGGGATTTCTCTCGATAACAAAGCTTCTTGAGGGAAG
>CALXON010000167.1 GCA_944389985.1 uncultured Spirochaetaceae bacterium
GTAAGATCAGCTACTCCCTCACCTGTGATCTCTGCTTTATCATCTGATTCAAGCCAGATTGCAGGAACAGAATCATCTGTGCAGCTTATTTCTGTACCGGCATTTACTGTGAGAGTTCCCTTCCTAAGATCTCCTGTATTTGCCTTATCCACACCGATACCACCGAAAGCATTTCCGCTTACATCGATCTTGCCTTTGACTGTAACCGTAGAGCTGTTTACCTGAATACCAGCATTGGCAGATGTAACGGTAATATCCTCGAGTGTCACTCCGGTTGCATTGTAAACCTTGATGCCAAACTCACCTTCATTCCATTTATCGCCATACTTTGCAGAAACACCGGATACATTGAGATTGCTGATTGTCACATCATTTGCAGTAACAAGGATGATAGCCTTCTCTCCTGCTGTACCGTCTGTTGTCACATCGCGGGAAATAGTCTTTCCGTTTCCGTTGATGGTCACATTCGCTTTTGCTATTGTGATCTGAGCTGTAGCCTTTATGTCATTTGCAAGGTAATAAGTCTCACCTGCCTCAAGTTTAGCAAACTGGCTTTCCTCTGTAATGGCTGTTCCAGCTGGAGCCGGAGTGTCATTACTGCAGGAAGCAAAGCCGAAAAGAACGATTGCAGCAATTGCAATCACGAGAACAGATTTAGTTAATTTCATCGTTCCTCTCCTAATATCAATGTTGGTTATATAATACCCTCCCATTTTGATAACTGTCAATTTAATTTATCAGATATTAATAAAAAGGGAGGGTAGTTTTTTGATTGATATTCAAGACCCTCCCTGTTGCATGCGAATATTACCCTGAAATCTGACAGCTTACGGATGGTTCTGGAAACGTATGGGAGCTAACAGAATTTAAGAGCAAACAAATAATTTCTCTTTCTTTCTTGATATAAATATTGAATAATTATGGATGTAACGTTATTGTGTATTCGTTGTTTTACACAATGTAAGCCGCCCTCTTCAGGCGGCTCAGGCATTCCTTAGAAGGCGTGGCATATCTTCCAGTGTCACGCCTTCTACTTTTCTCACATGGATTCAAGGAATGGAATACCGATAAGTCTGAAGCCGTTCTTCATGACAGTGAGCACGGACGAGATAAGCCTGATGCGTGTGACGACAAGCTCCTTCGTCTCAGCTTTGAGAATCTGATTGTCATGATAGTAATGGCTGAATGTCTTCGCGATCTCATACAGAGTTGCAGTTATGACAGACGGATCGTATGTGGATGCAGCCTTCCTGACATTGTCAGGGAACTCTGCGATTGCCTTCAGGAGAATCTTCTCGTCCTCGTTTGAGAGAAGTCTGCCATCGGCCTCCACCCCGCTATACTCCGATGCATCGAACTTGCGGAGAATTGATGAGATACGGGCACATGTATACTGGAGATACGGACCTGTGTTACCGCTGAAGGCAATTGATTCCTTGGGGTTGAAGATCATGTCACGCTGCGGCTGGACCTGAAGAAGGTAGTAATTGAGAGCTCCGAGAGCGATCTTCCTCGCTGTCTCCTTCACATCGCCTACCTCACTCTCACGTCCCTTCTCGATGATTTCATTCTCAGCAAGTCTGGAAAGCTCCTCAAGCAGGTCATCGGCATCGACTACAGTACCCTCACGGCTCTTCATCTTTCCCTCAGGAAGATTGACCATGCCGTATGAGAGGTGATGAAGCTCATCAGCCCAGTCATAACCGAGCATCTTCAGGACATAGAAGAGAACCTTGAAGTGGTAGTTCTGCTCAGATGCGACAACGTAGATGAGACTGTCGAAAGGCCAGTCCTCATGGCGGGTCACAGCTGTTCCGATATCCTGCGTGATGTACAATGTAGTTCCGTCACGTCTGAGAAGGACCTTCTTGTCCAGACCGATGGAGGCAAGGTCGATCTGCACAGATCCGTCCTCCTCCTTCTGGAACACACCCATATCGAGGCCTCTCATCACCTGATCACGTCCGAGCTTGTATGTATTGCTCTCATAGTAAAGCTTGTCGAACGAGATTCCCATGTTCCTGTAGCTCTCGAAAAGACCATCAAGCGTCCACTTGTTCATCTTCTCCCAGAGAGCCCTGACCTCAGGATCACCGTTCTCCCAGTCGCGGAGCATGGCCTGTGCCTTCTCATCAGGATCTATGAAGGACGGGTCATTGACAATGTCAGGATTGGCCTTCTTGGCCTCCTCAGCCTCCTTCTCCCACTGTGCGAACCTCACATAGTATCTACCGACAAAGTGGTCTCCCTTCTCTCCTGTGGATTCAGGTGTCTCACCATTACCGAACATCTTGTATGCAAGCATCGACTTCGAGATATGAACACCACGGTTGTTGATGAGATTGACCTTCATCACCTCGGCACCCGTGGCCTTGATCAGGGCAGAGACAGCCTCACCCAGAGAGTCATTGCGCATATGTCCAAGATGAAGAGGCTTGTTGGTGTTCGGACAGGAGAACTCGACCATCACCTTCCCGCCTTTACCGTCCACGGACTTTCCGTAATCATCACTGGCGCTCTCCGCCCTCTCCAGGATCTTGTCTGCAAGCATCGGAATGTCAAACCGGACATTCAGATAAGGGCCTGCAGGAAGCATCTCACCTTCCGGATGGCTGTCCCTGAGTTTCTCCATCACCTCTGTAGCGATGGCTGCAGGAGCTTTGTGAAGCATCTTCGCATATGGAAACATCGGGAACGCGACATCTCCCATATCACTTCTGGGAGGAAGTCCCATTGAAAGTTCAGGAATATCATCAGAGGAAGCCATCTCCCTCAGTACCGACTCTATAGCCTTCTTCCAGGCATTCTTCAGCTCATTAAGCATAGTTATCTCCGTATCCAGACTTTATATAAATGTATCAAATGCGTAAAGTGACCTCTCCTGAGGAAAGGGCCTCTTCCCTTCCGTCAGGATACCGGACAAGAAGGTGGCCATTGTCATCGACACCATATGCAGTCGCAGGCCACTCCCCCTTTCCGGGTTTTATCACGGTGATGTCCCTTCCTATGATGAAGCACCGTCTTCTGTACTCATCCATGAAGTCAGTGCCCTGGATCCTCACAAGATTATCTGCAACCCTCGCCGCAAGCTCTGCCCGTGTCACTGGGGATTTACCCTCAGGAAAAAGGAATCCCAGCTTGCCAGAAAGCTCTGCAGGGATATCCTCATCATTTCCGGAAAGATTTATTCCGATACCAATGATGATCTGATCAAGTCCCCCCAGCTCCATGTTCACGATTCCCTCAGTGAGGATCCCGACGATCTTCCTGCCGGATGAGTAGATATCATTGACCCACTTTATCGAACATTCCTTTCCTGTGAGTGACTCTATGGCATCCGCAGTCGCGATCGAAGCAGAGATCGTGAAGAGATCTGGATTAGGAACATCGCTTCCGTTAAGGACGACGGACATGTATATCCCGCCGGAAGGAGAGAAGAACGAACGTCCGAGGCGGCCTCTGCCTCCGGTCTGTCTTCCTGCAACGACGGCAAAAGGAGCCTTCACTCCATTGTTTATCTCCTTCTTCGATTCTATGAATGTGCTCTGACACTCGGGAAAGTAGAACACTGGCATGCTGAATGTCTTTGAGAGAACAGCATCAGAGAGCACATCGGTGACGGAAAGGCTGTACCCGTTTCCTTTGGACACCTCAATCTCATACCCTTCTGCGGAAAGAGCCTGCACGCTCTTCGACACAGCCATCCTCGAACAGGAGAGCCTGTCAGCCATTTCCTGTCCTGATACAATTTTTCCACTGCTTTCCAGAAGTATGGACAGCACACCATCTTTTACGGACATATTCCGATTATAACCAATACCGTATGTGGCATACAAATATACATATAGATATATCTATCCTGTCCATGTCATTTAAATTGCAGGCCTTATGCTGTATCTCTGTCTTAATGATTTCGTCTCCCAGTCATCAAACCTGAGAAAATGATCATTCTGTAGACGTCCTACTACAATTGCGGGATCACGTCCGATCTGAAGTGAGAAATTCTTAATTGAATCAACATCAAAATTTCCCTTGAGGATAAACTCATGATATTTTTCCGGAGGGATCAGACTGTCCTGTGCAAATCTGTCGGCAATTTCCTCCTCTTCACCTGTCTCGTTCTCAAATGAAATACCGAAATCTCCGTTCATAATATGTCCTATCTCATGAAAGAGAGTGAACCAGAATGTATCCGAATACTGTCTTCTATCATTGACCATCAGAAGAATATTGTCGCCTAACCTTTTTGTCGCTCCATTTGTCCTGGATCCTTTAATATTTGGAAGAACAATGAACTTTACACCAGCTTCCAAAAATGAGTTGTAAACCAATCGATAGAATTCATCATGTCTGTCCGTCAATGTCAGAGCATAATTAAAAGCTTCTTGAAATTTTTTTCTGTCGAACTTCGGCGCTTCAATCTTCAGAGCTTCATTCACAGCGATCTGAACCATTGTATTGGCTTTGACAATGTTTGCTTCAGTCATATCAGTAGCAGATGATCTGAAGCTTACAGCAAGATTCTTTTTTGCCAATACTGAAAGTGTTGATACATCTAGAAACTTTCTTACAACAGTAATCTGCTTATTGATCTGTCGAGGCAAAGCAGGAAAATTAAAATTATCGACAAAATACTTATAATCAAGATGATTGAAGATTTTACGTTCTTTCTCTAATTCTTTCTCATAATCAAATTCAGCCATCAATGCATCATAATTACTCTGCAGATTAAGCCAATAATTAATACTGGTACCAAGCATCCTGGACAGCTTCATAGCCATATCAACGGATAATCTCTGTTCTCCTTTAAGTAAATCTGAGAGATTTTTGGGTGTTGTATCGAGTCTTTTAGCAAAATCTTCCTGAGTAAGTCCGCTCTGTTCAATAATCTCTTCAATATAATAGGCAGGATGAAAAGCAATCCTTCCGTCAAATTCAATATATTTACTCATAATGCTTGCTCACCTCCTTTATACCTACAGTTCTTACACTTGATGCAATCTCATCAATATTACATGGATCATACGGCTCTTCCATTTCATTCAACGGCTGTATGATCAGGCGCCATGGTTCCCTTATTGTCTTCACATCTATTGCAAAATAGCCTTCAAGGTTTCTTTTGTTCTTGTGGTGAAGATTATGAAACCTGAAAACTCTCTGATTGATAATATCCTTGATTGTATCGGCACTAGTAATTGCATTTATCCGAGACAGTAAACTTATTGCCATCATCCTATCTCCTCCAAAGAACTTGCAAGCTTCTTTCAAATCAGTGCATACTCGCTCGGTCTTCAAGGTTTCATAGATAATTTTCACATCTACCAGCCTTACATTCAGATTACCTATCAGGTAATTTATATTGTGTCTAAAGAAAAGGACTCTGTCAATTACTATAATTATTTCAGCATTTTTCCCCAGACCTCAAAATCTCAGAAAGAAAGCTTTTCCGGAGACAGTCTTCTTCTCTCCCTTCTCCGTCAGTTCTGCAGTATTGAGAAGATTGCCTGATGATGAGCTGTCACAGAATGAGACATACACGCCGGTGATATACCCTTCCCTGAGAGCCTCTGTCACGAGCATGACATACTCTTCTTGAGACAAACCTAAACTTGCCGCATCAGGATGTTTTCCCTTTTTCAGAAGCCTGAGCATTCTCTCCATCGCACTCTTTGCCATGGAATAATTGTACTTCATATACAAGCTTGGAGAATGCTGAATTATAGGCTACGATTCAGATATGTACAGCGCAGAGAAATTCATCGATTCATACATTGATTCATTTGACAGGACGCACAGACAGAACTTCTCGAGAGGAGAGTCACCGCTTCCTAAGATGAGGGACATTGAAACCCTGAATGAACAGCTTGTCACGCTGTTCTTTCCGGGACATCAGGGAACGGAGAACATCGACACACTGAAGTCTGTCATCGGATACAGCATGCAGGTCTTCACACGTCTTCTCTGTGATTCCATCAGACAGGCCCTGATCTATGAGTTTCCAGAGATGTCAGAAGCTCTTGCCGCAGGAGAGGCTGAGAAGCATACCGATGCTCTTGCCGCTGTACTCGGTGAGATCAGAAAGAAACTGAAGCAGGATGCAATTGCCGGATTCGAAGGTGATCCAGCAGCAGACAGTGTCCATGAGATAATCCTGACGTATCCCGGTATGAAGGCTATCGCCGTACAGCGTACCGCACATTTCCTGTATAAGCGTCATGTACCGCTGATCCCGAGGATGATGGCGGAGGCGGCGCATCAGAGGACAGGCATAGACATCCATCCGGGAGCCGAGATCGGAGAGAGCTTCTTCATCGACCATGGAACAGGAGCATCCATCGGTGAGACAGCCGTCATCGGAGACAGGGTGAGGATATACCAGGGGGTTGCTGTGGGAGCCCTCTCAGAGTCCAGCAGGATAAAGGGAAAGACAAAACGCCATCCTACAATAGGCGACGATGTCATCATCTACCCCAATGCCGCCATTCTCGGAAACATCACTGTTGGAAACGGCTCCGTGATCGCATCGAACGCTCTCGTCACAGAGGATGTGCCTGCAGGAAGTCTGGTGCTCCCGTCAGAGAAAGGTGCGGTCATAAGACCGCGCTGAGCTCAAACGGATCGGTGCTGGTCACCACCCCCTCATAGATCATGCCACGCACAGGAACACGGCCGTGAGGAAGGATTATCCTGCCTTTGAGGTAGTTACCGGTTGTTCCTTCATTCCCTTCCTCTGCAAGGATCTCAAGCTTCTTGCCCATCTGCCGTGCGATGTACTCCGCGCTGTGACGTGCAGAAAGCTTTCTGAGCTTCTCTGCTCTCTCATCCCTGACGCGTTCCTCCGCTCTGTCCCTCGCACCGTAAAGCGGAGTACCGGGACGCGGTGAGTATGGAAAGACATGCATGGCTGCAAATCCATTCTCATCAAGGAAGCGGAAGGTATCCATGAACTCCTTCTCCCCTTCCCCCGGAAGCCCTGCGATGACATCACAGGCTATGAACGGATCATCCTTTGCATCCCTCATCCTCCTGATGATGTACTCAACATGCTCAATTGAATATCTCCGGGATGCTCTCTCAAGCACATACTGCGAGGCTGACTGTATCGGGATATGGAAATGAGGCTGCATCCTGCTGTCATAGAGCGTTTCAAGAAGACGGTCATCGACATGATCGGGCTCCATCGAGGAAAGACGGAGGCGCATTCCGCCGCCAAGTGCGGCAAGAAGCTTCTCGACAAGTCCCCCGAGCCCGTTCCCCTCATGATCATACATTGTGAGATTGACACCCGTGAGCATTATCTCATGGAAGCCCCTGGCCTCTATCTCAAGAGCTCTCCGGACAACCTCATCAGATGAGAGGAACACCGAAGGTCCCCTTGCAATGGTGGTACGGCAGTACCCGCAGTGGTTGTCACAGCCGTCCTGCACCTTCAGATAAGCTCGTGAATGGTACTGGAAGGAGGATGCATCGAATGCGAAGAGGTCTGTATTCCTGCATGTGAATGAAACTATGGCATCATGAAGCGAGAGTCCTGAATGAACCGCTGATGAGATATGTTCCGGAAGTGAAAGAAGTGAGGCCTTCTCCTTCAGTGAGAATACAGTGACCCTTTCAGAAAGGGCCTTGACCTCATCCCTGCCGAGCTCTGCATAGCATCCTGTGACGATCACCTCAGACCGTTCTGCGAAACGGCGGATCATACGTCTGGCCTTCTGCTCCGCCTTGGCCGTGACAGTGCAGGAATTGACTATCACGAGATCGGCATCACTCCAGCCAGAGAGAGTGAAGCCAGCATTCCTGAAACGTTCAGCTATAGACTCACTCTCAGCCTGATTGAGCCTGCATCCGAGAGTGTAGATGTAGATATTCAATCCTCTTCCTCCCTTCTGAGAGCATTGAGGACCTTCTCGACAGCTACCTGCAGCGAAAGTCTCATCTCCTTTGCATAGGGATTGAAGCGCTGGAGATCATAGAAAAGCTGAACAGGGTCGTTACAGGTCTGCTCGACTATTGTCATGAGTGACTTGTAGCCCTGAGTCGCTATGGGTGTCGGTTTCATTCCCATCGCAGAGAGCGTACGCCCCACGAAGTGCGTGACTCCCTGAGAATAGGCGGCCTCCTCATCATGCTTCTCCGCACTCATCTCCAGCACATCGAGTTCCATGCTCTCAAAGAGCGCCTTGACGCTGCGGTATCTCTCATCATTCTTGTCGGAGACAGGACACATCACGACAGGAAGCCCCCTGACACCATTACGGCCGGAATCAGGGCCGAACATGGGGTGAGTTGCGATCATGTATCTGTCAGAAGGTATGTTCTCCTTCATCCATCTTCTGGGAAGGATCTTCACAGAGCAGGTGTCCATTACGACCGTATCCTTTCCAATTCTCTTTCCCACACGCTTCAGGACATCCTCAAAAGAGGAGATCGTGACAGCGAAGAAGAGATATGGAGCATTGAGGACCTCATCCTCAGAGGCTCTCCTGACTCCCGGAGGAAGCGGATGCTCGCTTCTGGAGTAAGCAATGACACTGCAACCTGCACTGGCAAGACATCCTGCCCAGAATGATCCAAACCGTCCTAATCCGTAAACTCCTACTTCCATATGCGAAAGGATAGGTTAATCACTCATCATTGGCAAGAACACATGAGGTGGCAATCACATCGGAACCGGTGGAAAGCACATCATGGATGACCACATCACCTATCGCGACAGGAGCCTTCACCGAGACCTTTCTTATCTCAGCCATGATGGGAAAGATCATGTCGCAGGGAACGGGAGCGGTCAGGCGTACACTCACTATCTCCCGGACTCCCCCTCTGACAGAGACAGAGGAAGATATCGTACGTCTCGGGTCGGTTATCTCAGAAGAAAGCCACTCAGCTCCTCTCCGGCATCCGTTTCCCTTCACTGACAGAAGCTTTCCGTCCTCGATCTCAGCCTCAAGCGCACAGCTTCTCGGACAGATGATGCATGTATAGTTTTTCCTCATAGTATCCTCACCTCAACTTCTCCGCTGCCGGAAACACCTTTCACAGGCAGTGTAAGCATCTGGCTTGGTATGGCGAGCGGGTATCTCCTCCGTCCCAGCTCAGAGCCATCCTGCTCTGCGACAACTGTCACATCACGCCCCTGCTCCGTCACCCTGAAGGAGATGCTGAACGGAGCACTTCCTGAAACTCTTTCAGGAACTGTGTGCCCTATACCCTTCCCTGCAGTCACCTTCACATTTCTTCCTGTATCCAGCTTTCCTCCGATGAAGAGGGCCGCACTCTCTGCCGCGCTCTCCGCCTCAAGGGATGCAAAGTCAGCAAGATCATGTACATGAAGGACATTTCCTGCACTGAAGATACCGGGTACTGATGTCATGAAATGCTCATCGACCACAGCTCCTCCCGTACGGGGATCAAGTTCGACTCCGGCCTTCTCCAGAATCGTATTGTCAGGAATAAGGCCTACAGAGAGTATCAGAGTATCGCAGGGATAGAACTTCTCAGAGCCGGGGACAGGTTTCATTGAGCTGTCGACAGCACTGACCGTAACGCCCTCCACTCTCTCCTTTCCATGTATTTCAGTGACGGTGTGACTGAGATGGAGAGGTATGGAATAGTCATCGAGACACTGCACGATGTTACGCTCAAGTCCGTTCGGATTGTCCTGTATCTCAAAGACCGCTATGACCTTTGCGCCTTCAAGCGTAAGACGCCTTGCCATTATCAGCCCGATATCCCCGCTTCCGAGTATCACGACATTCCTTCCCGGCATGCGGTTATAGAGATTCATGTATGCCTGAGCCGTTCCTGCCGTGAAGACTCCTGCAGGACGCTCTCCCGGAATCATGATGGCACCGCGGGAACGTTCCCTGCATCCTGCCGCCACTATGATCGCATCAGCCCTGTACTCAAGAAGCCCTCCTCCTGATGCGACAGTGAGAGTCCTGTCCTTCCGGACCTCCATGACAGAAGCGTCTGTAAGGCATTCGATGCCCCGGTCTCTGCCGTCATTGCAGAGCCGTGCCGCATATTCAGGTCCTGACATGCTTTCTCCGAAGCGCTCAAGCCCGAATCCGTCATGTATGCACTGACGGAGTATACCTCCAGTCTCCTTCTCCCTTTCGAGGATCAGGACATCCTTCACACCGAGGCTGTCAAGCTTCAGCGCGGCCGCAAGCCCTGCCGGTCCGCTACCTATGACCACGGCTTTCCTGTTCTCAATCATTTTCCCTCATCCTTCCCGTAAGCACCCAGGAGTCCTTTCCCATGTACCTTATATCCTCTGCCCTTATTCCGCACTCACGCTCTATCAGGTTCTCGATCTTCATCTGGCAGAAACCGGACTGGCACCTGCCCATCATCGCCCTTGTCCTGTATTTGATACCTGAGAGTGTATGGACTCCGAGCGGATTGTGTATCGCTCTGATGATCTCCTCCTCCGTGACGTTCTCACATGAACATACGAGGCTCTTTGAGGATACATCCGCGAACCGGAGCGGACTTTCATGGTGTCCGTCCCAGGAAGACTTATTCCTGAACACTTCACGCTCATTTATCATTTCGGCTACCATCTTTCCGATCGGAACAGCGGCAGTGAGACCTGGGGACTCAATGCCTATAAGATTCACGGCCTTCGCGTCTATATCATCGCGTATCTCTATCTTGAAATCCTGTATGACACCATTCTCGTCAACCCACTTGGGAAGAATGCCGGAGAATGTCCTTATGACATCCTTCCTGTGTATATGGGGCCAGAGTGTTGTGGCACTCTCCTGCAGGTAGACCATCTTGTCAGCAGGAACTCCGTAGTATGAGCAATCATCGGTGTTCAAAGCATCAGGCCCCACCGTTACAGTGCCA
>CALXON010000168.1 GCA_944389985.1 uncultured Spirochaetaceae bacterium
CTCACCGCCAAGTGCTGCGTAATAGATACCGTCAGCTCCGGCCTCAGCAAGCTTTCCGCAGAGCTCGATAAGACTTTCAGCGATTACATCGAGTCCCTTCGAAACTGATTCAGGATCCTCTCTCAGATGTCTTGATACCATGTTCTCGGGATTCTTGAAGTTTCCCGGTGTCTCTGTCGCATGATATGCGGATACAAGTACACCATGGACCGTTGCGAAGAGCGGGAGGTCCGCAGGAAGAGCCTTGCGTATTGCCTTGAACTCCTCGATAAGCCCTGGGTAGGGACCTTCGCTGAATGGAATGTGTGTCACTTTCCGCCAGTCCTCCGGCTTCTCGATCTTCTCCTTTATCATGAACATATGCTCGTTCATGACCTTGAGAATGTCCGGGTTGACCGCGTTGTAGAAATCCACATGCGCCTTGACAGCATTGTCGCCGAATGCGGCTTCCGGGCTGAAGTGATACCAGAATCCGCAGAGTACTCCATCTATCTTCTCTCCATTGAGCACAGCCTGAAGTTTTTCTTTTCTGTCCATATTCCTTCCTTCATCATATTACTGATATTATTAAGCTTATCACGGCTTTGACCGTTGTCAAGGAAAGAAGTCACCTTTACATATGAATCCCATTCCGTTAATCTCAGGCTATGGAAAACCGCGGCACCCTGAAAAAGATGGTCTATGATTCTCTTCTTGATGATATCTCAAGCGGAGCATTCAAACCCAATGATATCATCACAGAAGGATCACTTACGGAGAGGTTCAACGTAAGTAAGGCTCCCGTCAGAGAGGCTCTCATAGAGCTATGCAAGGACAACATATTGCAGAGTCTGCCACGCTTCGGGTATCAGGTGGTTCCATTCACCCTCCATGAGATTCTGGACATCCTCGATGTGAGGACGGACATTGAGGTGATGAACCTGAAAAGGGCCGCAGCGCGCCTGACGAAGGACAAGCTGGAACCGCTTTCCGATCCTTCTCTGTATATTTCAGGTGAGGACAACGGAGGCATTGCCGGAAACTACTACAGGAACATGAGATTCCATCTCGTACTGTGCTCACTGAGTGGCAACAAGTTCGCGTATGACACGCTGGACAGTATCCTCAAGCGCTGTTCCCGTTTCTTCGCCCTCTACTATTCATACGCCTCCGGCAATGATACGGAGTCGAAGGCCTCATACCATCATGAGATCGCCGATTCCCTGAAGAGGGGAGACATTCAGGATGCCCTGACATCCCTTGAGAAGGACATTGCTTCGGTACGCGAACATCTTGAAAAGATAATTTCTTTCTAAAACAGGAAATACGGATTAGAGTAAGGACTGTTTACTTTAAAAGTCAGTATTCCTGACTATTCCTTTCATGTCAGTTCTGGCATTCCTGTTGCTTTCATTCTCAGCCAAAATTTTCAGATAGAGTATATTTTCTTGTTGACAACTGTCAGAACCGTGGCAAACTATATCTGTAATATGATCAGTAATCTAATTTATGAAAATTCATTCATACTCAGCGTATTTTAGCTGTTAGAATATATTCATCCCATGGATAGAGGACATGGGATAGAAGATAAACGGAGAAAGGAGGGAGTCCTCTACTCAACTTTGCTTATGAAGAAAATTCTGATGCTTGTACTCGTATGCCTCATCGCATTCGTTCCGGCATTCGCAGGCGGTTCTTCGGACAAGTCAGCCCAGGATGGCGTCTATCCGAAAGGACAGCTTCTCATCTGGTCAACAGGCCAGCCGCAGTTCAGAGCACCGTTCTATCAGGAGTTCCTTGACAGACAGGGTGAGGCAACGAAGAATGTCACTCTCCACGTCGAGACGATTCCTACAATGGCTGATGGACAGCAGAGAGTCATCATGTACTCGATGGCAGGGGACCAGGAGTCACTTCCAGATGTCATCATGCTTGATACAGTAGGACTTATCGAGCTTGCGAAGGCAGGTCTTCTTCTCGACCAGACAGAGTACTATGAGCCACAGGCAGACCGCTACCTCGACGGCTCGATCGATGATGCCATCGTTGACGGAAAGATCTATGGTCTTCAGGACTCAGTACGTCCTCAGCTTCTTTTCTACAATGCAGAGATCTTCGAGAAATATGACGTTGATCCTGCGATGATGAGCACATTCGACGGCTATCTTGAGGCTGGAAGGCTTCTCAAGGAGAGATCTAACGGAGAGGTATATCTTTCCTGGATCGATACAACTAACTACACATGGAGATACTGGGGACGCCGTGGTCTGATGCCTCAGGCCAACGCTAGGATCTGGGACGAGAACGGTAATGTCGTCATCGGCTCCGATGATGGCACAAAGCTCGCTCTCGGTTTCCTTGACCAGCTCAACTCTGAAGGACTTCTCTACAGGACATCCATGATGCAGCCGCCAATCTATGAGGCCACAGATGAGGGCAAGATCGCCACATTCTACATCGGCGCATTCTGGGACGAGTTCCTCAGGAAGAACCTCACAGCCACAGCAGGTGACTGGAGAGTAATGAACGCTCCTGTATTCGAGGAGATCGGAGTAGGCGGAGCTCCTGTTTCGCAGTACTTCTGTCTCGTGGACACAGGTGACAACGAGTATGAGACACTCGTTCAGGATATGTGGTATGACTGGCAGAACAACAACCAGGCCATCCAGGACAGAGTCAACAAGCTCGTAGAGCAGAACGGTCCTTATGCGAACCCTGTTTCCAAGGAAGTCCTCGCAGATCCGTTCTGGCAGGCTCCGGAGCCGTTCTATGGCGGACAGTCATTCAGAAAGGCTGAGTCTGACGGTCTCAACAATGCAGCGAAGAACATGGTCGTAACTCCTCAGGATGCTCAGGCTGATATCATCATCAGCGCAGAGATCGAGAAGTATGTTGCCGGTGAGCAGACAATGGATCAGGCAATAGCGAACATGGACAGAGAGCTCAAGCTCAAGATAGGTCAGGCGGAAGTCTGATGTTCTCAGCCGGCCTGCTGTACCGGCAGGCTGGCATACTTGAAGGAGGAATAAATGGGCGGAAGGAAAAAGGCAGGACAGTCATCCGGAAAGAACGGCCTGCTTGCAAGAGTATGGAAGTACCGCACGCCATATCTCTTCATCGCACCATTCTTCATTCTTTTCCTCGTTTTCCAGCTGATACCTGTCATATGGACATTCGTGATCAGCTTCGCGGACTGGAATGGTCTTGGCAGCCCCAAATGGGTAGGGCTGAAGCAGTATAAGATCATGGCACAGGACTACATGTTCAGGGATGCCTTCCTGAACAATGTATGGTACTGGATCGTTGCCGTGATCGGTGTCGTCTGTATCTCGCTCATGATAGCAGTATGTCTTAACAGTCCCAGACTGAAGGCAAAGAAGGTCTTCCAGACAATATCCTTCCTGCCGTATGTCTGCGCATCTGTTGCTATGGGTCTCATATTCATGATGCTCTTTGACGAGAATGCAGGTCTTATAAATGAAATCATCGTGTCCCTCGGAGGAAAGAGGAGGGCATGGCTGGGAAGCAGTCAGTATGCCAAGATCCCTGTCATCATCCTCTTCATATGGAGAATCATTCCGTGGTTCACGATCATCATATACTCCGGACTTCTCAACATCTCGAAGGAGTACTATGAGGCGGCTACAGTTGACGGAGCCAGTGTGATCCAGCAGTTCTGGTACATCACGATACCGCTTCTGAAGAACATACTCTTCTTCTGTGCGCTCACAGTCACCATCGATATCTGGAAGATGTTCAACGAGTCCTACACGCTCTCCGGTCCTGGCACAAGCAACACATCGCTGTTCCAGCTCGTCTATGAGAATGGCTTCAAGTCATTCAATCTCGGATACGCCTCGGCGCTCAGCGTCGTACTCATCATCGTTCTCCTTGTGATCTCGATGATCCAGTACAAGCTCCGCAGAAGCGAAGAGGGAATCTAGGAGGTCATATGAGCAGAAACAGAAACAGGATCCAGGGTCATGGACTTATAGTCAACATTTTCATGCTGCTGGTTGTCGCCGTATGTCTTTTCCCGGTTCTCTGGATGTGCTTCATATCTGTGAAATCGGTAGGTGAGAAGATATCGGGATTCTCCGCTCTTACGATAGAGCATCCGACGATGGCCAACTTCGGAAGGCTTTTCGAGCTCATCCCTGTATGGACGAACCTCTTCAACAGCGGCTTCACGACAATATTCGGAACGATAACCACTCTCTTCTTCTGTGCGCTTGCGGGTTTCGCGTTCGCGAAGTACAGATTCCCGGGACGTGCGAAGCTTTTTGCGTTTGTCGTTGCGACAATGGCTATCAGCGCTGAGGCAGGAGCGATTCCTCTCTGCGTCATCATGCGTAAGATGAATCTCATAAACAGCCTCTGGTCGCTTGTCATCCCGAGAGTTGCGACAGCTGTGGGTATCTTCTACCTCACACAGTACATCAAGGATGTACCGGATGAGCTTGTCGAGGCCGCGCGCGTTGACGGCTGCCGTGAGTTCGGTATCTTCTGGCGTGTCGTGTGCCCTGTCATCAAACCGGCGCTCGCATCATGGGCATCCCTTACGATGATCGCAAGATGGAACGACTACTTCTGGCCGCTTCTCTTCCTGAACAAGAACTCGAAGTACACCCTGATGGTCTCCGTCTCGATGCTTCCTGTCAGTGATGGTCTTGCGACCCCGTGGCAGGTCATACTCGCAGGCTGTACGCTTGTCATACTTCCTGCGATCATCCTCTACCTTCTCATGCAGCTCATGCAGAAGGCCGGAAGTTTCGCTGGAGCAGTCAAGGGCTGATATGTATATGCAATCCTTCTGATATTATCAGCGGGATTGCATAATCTTTGAAATTTTAATCCACAATCAATAATTCATGGATTCTTTTTTCTCAGAGTGAGAAATTTGTTGACTTATCATGATTATGGGGCATAATTGAATCAAAGCTGGTAATATCAGAAAGCATGTTACAGCTGAAAAGGAGATTCCTAATGAACAAGAAAGAACGTGTCATTGCAGCGATCAGACATGAGGCTGTTGACTATGTACCCTGCGGATTTTCCCTCCACTTCCCCCATGACAAGGCATTTGGAGAGGCAGGTGTGAAGGCCCATCTTGATTTCTTCAAGGAGACCGATACCGATATCATCAAGATAATGAACGAGAATCTTGTCCCGTGCATGGGCCAGATCAAGAACGCATCTGACTATGACCGCCTTGTGAGAGGATTCTCCATGAAGTCCGATTTCATGCAGGCCCAGGTCGATTTCACAAAGGCCATTCTCGACAAGGCAGATTCGAGCGCATTCTCCATCGGAACACTTCACGGTGTCACAGCTTCATCAATCCATCCGCTTGAGAAGATGGGCATGAGCTATGATGACACAAGGGTTTTCCTCGTCGAGCTTCTGAGAGAGAACCCTGCTGCCATGCAGAGTGCTATGCAGAGGATCACTGATGTCATGTCAGAGCTTGCGAGAACATATGTTGAGCTCGGTGTCGATGGCGTCTACTATGCGGCTCTCGGTGCCGAGAAGCGCTACTTCACAGATGAGGAGTTCGAGAAGTGGATCGCTCCGATGGACAAGCAGATCATGACAGCTGTCAAGGAAGCCGGCGGCTATGTGTTCCTCCATATGTGCAAGGACAAGCTCAATATGGAGAGATATGCATCCTATGCAGATCTCTGTGATGTCGCGAACTGGGGTGTATATGCTGCTCCGTACTCGCTCGAGGAGGGCAGGAAGCTCTTCAAGGGCAAGACCATCATGGGTGGTCTCCCTGACAGACACGGCGTTCTTGTCGATGGCACTGACAAGGAGATCGAGGATGCTGTGAAGGAAGTCATCACATCATTCGGAAAGACAGGACTCATTCTCGGAGCTGACTGCACACTTGCGACCGAGCAGGATATGCACAAGCTTCATACAGCAATAGCAGCCTGCAGAAGCTGCTGATAATCCGGAGGGGCTATGGGAAAGTATGTTCTCAGAAGACTGATGGTCGCCATTCCCACATTCATAGGAATCACCGTCCTTGTCTTCTTCCTTGCTTATCTAGCGCCGGGTTCTCCGCTTGAGATGCTATTCATGGACTCAAATGCGGATGCCCAGGTCATGGCTGACATGGAGGCCAGACTCGGTCTTGATCAGCCCGTGTACGTCCAGTATTTCAGGTGGGTGGGACAGCTTTTTCAGGGCAACCTCGGAACTTCATACAGGACAGGACTGCCTGTGTGGGATATGGTCGGGGAGAGGATAGGACCGACGCTTCTCATAACTCTTGCGTCCCTTTTTCTCTCCGTCCTCATCGCGATTCCTCTCGGAGTGATGTCTGCCTACAAGCCATACTCCGGCTGGGATTACTTCTCATCGGGACTTTCGTTCATAGGAGCTGCAACGCCGAACTTCTTCGCGGGTCTTGTGTTCATCTACCTTTTCTCCGTGAAGATCAACATCTTCCCGTCAAGCGGCATGTACGACAGTGCCGGAGCCCATACGTTCGCCGATCTCGTACATCATATGGTCCTTCCGACATTCGTTCTTTCGATACAGCAGATCGGAAGCCTCATAAGACAGACCAGAGGCAGTGTCCTTGAGGTGCTTCAGGACGATTACATCCGTACAGCACGCGCAAAAGGATGCCTTGAGAGCCGTGTGCTCTTCCGCCACGCGCTCCGCAATGCCCTCTCTCCGGTCATCACGAGAATCGGCACGATGATTCCGTTCCTCGTCGGAGGCGCGGTCGTCACCGAGCAGCTCTTCTCGTGGCCAGGACTTGGAAGCCTGATGGTCCTTTCAATCAATTCGCGTGACTATCCTGTGATCATGGGCATCACCGTAGTCATCGCAGTTGCCGTTCTCATCGGCAATCTCATAATCGATCTTATCTACAGCGTGCTCGATCCGCGCATCAGATTCAGCAAGTGAGGCTTATATGAAGAAGGAAAAAGGGATAAGGGGATCCTATCTCCAGGATGTGAAGGAGAGATTCTTCCATCATAAGCTGGCTGTATTCGCGCTGTTCTTCCTCGCTGTCGAGATCCTTGCGGTCATATTCCTGCCGATGATCCTCAGCCTCGATCCTTACTCGATCGATGTCATGGCATTCGGAAGGGGACCGTCAGACAAGCATCTGATGGGTACTGACGATGTCGGACGTGACATGTTCGCGAGAATCGTATACGGAGGAAGGGTCTCGCTGACAGTCGGAATCATATCGGCAATCATCAGTCTGATCGTCGGAATTCCTCTCGGGCTTCTCGCTGGCTACTTCCGTGGAAAGTGGGAGATCATCGTCATGCGTCTTGCCGATATCTTCATGTCATTCCCGTCAATGATCCTGATACTTGTACTGGCATCCGTTCTCGGGCAGTCTATCGTGACGATCACCGTCGTCATTGGAGTGCTCGGATGGCCTGAGTTCGCAAGGCTCATATACGCAAGCACGCTCTCAGTGCGTGAGAAGGAGTATGTAGAGTCGGCGAAGGCCATCGGAACGAAGACCAGAGGCATAATCGTCCGCTACATCGTTCCCAACGCATCGGCTCCTGTCATCATCGCGTTCACGTTCAGGACAGCACAGGCGATCATCACAGAGTCCTCGCTCTCCTTCCTCGGACTCGGTGTCCAGCCGCCTGCCGCATCATGGGGAAACATCCTCTACTATGCGCAGTCGATAAGCGTTCTTGCGAACAAGCCGTGGATGTGGGTTCCTGCAGGTATCATCCTCATCATCACGGTACTCTGCATCAACTTCCTCGGAGACGGCATACGCGATGCCCTCGATACGAAAATGAGTGTTTAAACTGAAGATAAAACTGGAGGTATGAATGAAAAACAGCATAATCCGCAAAGTCGCTCTTGTTCTCATGCTTGCTCTTGCACTTATGCCTGTGATGGCAGGAGGATCTTCTGAGAAGTCAGCAGCACCTGCACAGCCGCAGCCGGCAAGACAGCCGAGCAAGACGATCACACTGGCCATGGTTTCTCCATGGGACAGCTTCATTCCTTTTGAGACGACCAGCTCATACTCTGATGTCGTGCTTGACCTCATGTATGATAAGCTCTTCTATCTCAAGGCTGACGGAACATACGAGCCCCGTCTCGCCACAAGCGTAGATGTCAATGAGGACTCGACAGTTCTCACATTCCATCTGAGAGAAGATGCGAAGTGGGCAGACGGAGAGCCTGTGACGGCAGATGATGTCGTGTTCACAGCCCATCTCTACACATCCCCGTCAGTGAACGCTCTCAGAAAGAACAACCTTGAGCCGTTCGCAGGATTCGGAGAAGGGGATGGAACGCTCCAGGTCGAGGCTATTGACGAGCATACAGTAGCATTCACGCTCCGTGAGCCTACGAATGTAGATTATCTGCTTTTCAACAAGTTCAGGGATTTCTACATTCTTCCTCGGCATCTTCTCGGCGATGTTCCTCTTGCTGACATCCGCACCGCATCCTACTGGGCAAGCCCTGTCGGATCAGGTCCGTGTCTCTTCCAGAGCCAGATCAGCGGAGAGAGAATCGAGTTCGTGCCTAACCCGTACTACTATCAGATGAACGGAAACTGGGAGAAGTTCGTTCTCCGTGTCGTTCCTACAGGCAACCTCCTCGCAGGTCTCATGAATGGTGAGATCGACGCACTGGCAGGAAACGTAGGATCCCTCCAGCTCGCTGACTGGGATATGGCACAGCAGCAGCCCGGTCTTGTCTGCGTGGCAGCACCGTCCGTCGCATACCAGTACATGGCAATCAACACACAGCATCTCACTCCTGGTGTCAGAAGAGCCATCAACATGGCCATGAACAGAGACCTCATCATCGATGGTCTTCTCCAGGGAGAGGGCGTGGCTGCATACGGACCTGTGGCCCCGAACAACATCTACTACAATCCTGAGATCGAGGAACCGTACAATCCTGAGGGAGCAAGAGAGCTTCTCGCAGCTGAAGGATGGGATCCGAACCGTGTTCTCGTGATGAGCGTTCCTACAGGAAATGCAACAAGAGAGCAGGCTGCGATCATCATTCAGCAGAACCTCGCTGATGTCGGCATCAAGACACAGATCCAGACAGCAGACTTCGCAACTCACCTTAATAAGGTAAGGGCCGGAGACTATGATCTCGGATTCATCGGATCCAGCGGTTCTCCTGATCCGTCTGAGTGCGTCATCAACTTCAATCCTGATCACATGAACAACTTCTCACACCTCACTGATTACACAATCTTCGAGACAGGTGACAAGGGTGGTCATGTATTCACATTCGAGGACAGAAAGGCCGCATACGACGAGTATCAGAGACTTCTCAGAGAGTATGTTCCATTCGCGTTCATGTACTTTGAGAACATCCTCTACGCACACACAACCCGCGTTGAGGGCATAAAGGATGTCCAGGACTACACCCAGCTTAACAGGGACGTCTGGAACTGGACGATCGTAGAGTAAAAATTCCGTATCTCTCCTCCTTCGGGAGGAGGGGTCATCAGAAGGTTGGATAATAATGAGTCATCTCCTGGAAATCAGCAATCTGTCAGTCAGCTTCCTTGTGAGGAAGAAGTGGCTTCAGGCCGTGACCGGCGTGAGTTTCTATGTCGATCAGGGCGAGACACTCGGTATAGTAGGCGAGTCCGGATGCGGAAAGAGCGTTACATCGATGTCGATGCTTCATCTTCTGCCCAAGACCACTTCCCGCGTCGATTCAGGTAAGGTCGTATTCGATGGGACGGATATAACGGACTACAGCGATGCTGAGATGAGCAGGATCCGCGGACGCCGGATCTCCATGATATTCCAGGATTCGATGACCTCGCTCAATCCTGTGATGACCAATGGTGCGCAGCTTGTCGAGGCCATCAGATGCCATGACAAGTCGATATCCAAGAAGGATGCCGAGGAAAAGGCGATCTCATACCTGCAGAAGGTCGGTATCCCTTCTCCTGAGAAGAGGTTCAGGGAGTATCCCCACCAGCTCTCAGGCGGTATGAGACAGCGTGTCATGATCGCAATGGCTCTCATCCAGTCGCCGTCGCTTCTCATCGCCGATGAGCCGACGACAGCTCTTGATGTGACCATACAGGCTCAGATACTTGAGCTTATGCAGGAGCTCAAATCCTCATCGAACATCTCCATAATGCTCATCACCCATGATATGGGAGTTGTGGCGGAGATGGCTGACAGGGTCATGGTCATGTATGCGGGGAACATCATGGAAGTCGCATCGACGAAGGAGATCTTCTCCAACCCGATGCATCCTTATTCGCAGGGCCTTCTGGCCTCCATACCGCGTCCTGACAGGACAATCGAGGCCCTTTCCTCGATCGAGGGAACTGTTCCCACACTTCAGAACATGCCTAAGGGATGCCGTTTCTCGACGCGCTGTTCGAAGTGCACCGCTGAATGTATTGAGAAGTGTCCTCCTCTTTTCAGAAAGGACGGACATGATGTGAGATGCTGGCTCTACAAGGACGGGGAGGCTCTGGATGGAACATCTTGTTGAAGTATCGAATCTGAAGAAATACTACCCGGCGAGGAAGAAGCTCTTCAAGGAAAGACAGTATGTGAAGGCTGTCGATGATGTGACTTTCTATATCGACAAGGGTGAGACATTCGGCATAGTAGGTGAGTCAGGATGCGGCAAGTCCACACTCTGCAAGACCATACTCCGCCTGATCGAGCCGACAGGAGGAAGCGTTGTCTTCAACGGTCAGGATGTCGCGAAGCTCACCCCTGAGGAGATGAGGCTCATGAGGCGGCATATGCAGATCATATTCCAGGATCCATATGCATCCCTCAATCCCAGAATGACCGTGCGTGAGCTCATCAAGGCCCCTCTCGATATCTTCTCAGAGGCATCGGAGGAGGAGAAGATGGAGAAGGTCTTCTCTGCTATGGAGCTTGTTGGACTGAACAGGGAGTTCATGAACAAGTACCCCCATGAGTTCTCAGGTGGCCAGAGACAGAGGATCATGATAGCAAGAGCCCTGATCCTCGATCCTGAGTTCGTCTGCTGTGATGAGCCTGTGTCCGCACTCGATGTCTCAGTCAGGGCACAGGTACTGAACCTGATGAAGGATCTGCAGTCACGCCTGTCTCTGACATATCTCTTCATCTCCCACGATCTGAGTGTCGTCAGGTACCTATGTGACAGGATAGCTGTCATGTATCTCGGACGCATCGTCGAGATCGCGGAGAAGGATGAGCTTTATGATAACACCCTCCATCCATATACGAAGTGTCTCATCTCATCTATCCCTATCCCGGATCCTGAGGTGAAACGCCACGCGATGGTCCTTGAAGGGGATGTCCCGAGCCCTTACAATCCGCCATCAGGCTGTCATTTCCATACAAGATGTCCATATGCAGGCAAGCAGTGCAGTGAGAAGTATCCGGAGCTGAGAGAGCTTTCACCGGGACACTTCGTCGCCTGCCACTATGCGGAGAGAATCAGGGAGGGAAAGTGATGACAGACATGGAGAAGTGGTGGAAAGAGCACTGGAATGAATTCCTGAATGATTTCAGGACGCTCATATCGATCCCGAGTGTCAGCATGGAGGATCCTGAGAACAGGGAATGCCCGTATGGAAAGCCCTGTGTCGATGTCCTTGAGGCTGTAGGAGAGATCGTCAGACGTGCAGGTTTTGACTACTCTGTGGACTCGAACCAGTACGGACTGCTTGTCTGGAAGGGAAGACGTGAGGAGACTGTAGGTATCTTCAGCCACATGGATGTCGTTCCTGCCGGACCCGGCTGGAAGTATCCACCTTTCGAGCTTACTGAGCTTGATGACGTTCTCATCGGACGCGGAACAGGGGACAACAAAGGACCAGCCCTCGCTGTGATTTACGCACTCAGGTATCTCAGGGAGTCGGGATGGCAGCCGGAGCATACGATAACGCAGTTCTTCGGCGTCAACGAGGAGTGCGGAATGCATGATATAGATTTCTATGTCAGCCGCAATACAATGCCTGTGTTCTCATTCGTTCCAGATTCCTCCTTCCCCGTCTGTTACGGAGAGAAGGGTCTTATGGAGATTGATGCCGTTCACGCCATGGGCCATGATTCCGCCATAAGGTCATGGACGTCGGGTGTCGCATCGAACTCGGTTCCGGCACTGGCTGAAGCTGATGTTGCGATCCCCGCGGAGAAGCTTTCCGACTCGGTGGATGACAGCCGTGTTGAGATCGTATCAAATGCTGACGGCACAAGCCATGTCACTGCTCATGGAAGTGCGGCTCATGCGGCATTCCCGGAAGGATCCGTGAGCGCCCAGAACATCCTCGCTTCGGCATTCCTCTCCTCTGGTCTTTTCCCGGAGTCTGACAATGCTCTCTTTGAGGACATCCTCTCGCTCTTCTCAGACTACTACGGAGCGGGAATAGGTGTTCCGTATGAGGATGAGGTCTCAGGGAAGCTTACGCATGTCGGAGGATATTCCTCGCTGAAGGACGGTGAATTCCGCCAGAATGTGAACATCAGATACACGATCACCGCAGATCCTGAGAAAATGCTCTCCTCAATCGGTGAGACGATGAGAGAACATGGATTCACGATCACCAGCACTGAGGGGTCAAAGCCGATGTATGTTGAGAGGTCGCTTCCTGTCATAGACAGGCTCACGGCCATAGCCAATAAAGCGCTGTCAATGGATC
>CALXON010000169.1 GCA_944389985.1 uncultured Spirochaetaceae bacterium
TACTACACACCAGAAGATAAGTCTTGCATCCTCTCTGCAATCAAGAAAGCGGAGCTTGCCTTGCCAGAGATGAGAAAAGTCATTTCAGGGCATGAATAGATACAGAAATGATGATCAGAGATATTGATTGATGATTGAACTTCTCCTGCATGATAAAGCTTGACCCAGATTTGACCCCAAAGTTCTTGAGGTGTTTGAGAGAGGTGAGACTGATGAGACTGATGAGACTGATGAGACTGATGAGACATATAGCGTTTATCTGATAACTTGTAGCACTATAGATAGCGTATGAGGCGTTGAAATTATTGAATGGGAATAGTAATAGATAACAAGAAACTGATTTTCCCAGATGCTGGTCCACTTATTGATTTCTGAGTGTTTCCTGATTCGTATTTCCATCTGGCTAGTTAGCTTTTGTGATGATATCCACCTCTTTGATTGATATCACTGGTACGTTTTTACGAAAAATAGCTTATTCATGACATAATATGAAAAATATGTAGAAAATAAGTACTTACAGGATAATAGGATGCAAATGGGCTTAAAATGTCATTTTTTGTTGCATTCTGTTGCAGTTATGCTAAGCTAGCCATGGGAGATATTATGGATTCCAGGCTTATAGTAATTGCAATCGGCGGAAATTCACTTATTGAGGACAAGAACCATGTAACAGTTGATGCCCAGTACAAGGCCGCATCAAAGACAGCGTATCATATCGCAGATCTTATTGAGCAGGGACATCGCGTCGTGATCGCTCACGGCAACGGACCACAGGTCGGATATATCCTTCTCAGATCGGAGTATGCTGAGAAGATCCTCCATGCGGTTCCTCTGGATTCCTGTGTCGCTGATACCCAGGGGGCAATAGGGTACCAGCTGCAGAAAGCTCTCGATAACGAACTTGTAAGACGTGGTCTGAAGAGGACCGTGGCGACAGTCGTCACACAGGTGGAGGTCGATCCGGAAGATCCTTCATTCTCCCATCCGACAAAGCCGATAGGCTCTTTCATGAGCGAAGAGGATGCAAGAATGCATGAAAGGGAGCATGGCTGGAATGTCGTCGAGGATTCAGGAAGAGGCTGGAGAAGGGTTGTTGCATCACCGAAACCAAAGGCAATCATCGAGCTTGATGCTGTCAGAATGCTTCTTACTGCAGGGGCTGTTGTCATTGCGGCTGGCGGCGGTGGAATTCCTGTAGTTAAAAATGCATCCGGAGAGCTGGAGGGCAGGGAGGCTGTGATCGACAAGGATCTTGCCGCGGCAATGCTTGCCAAGACCCTCAATGCCGATGCATTCATAATATCGACAGCAGTGGAGAAGGTCGCTCTTGATTTCGGTAAGCCGACAGAGAAGAAGATCGACAGGATGAGCGTTGCAGAAGCCGAGAAATACTCTCAGGAAGGTCAGTTCCCGCCAGGATCAATGCTTCCCAAGATTCAGGCCATAACGGATTATGTGAGGACAACGGGAAATACCGGAATCATCACAGATCCTGAGCATCTCGGTCTTGCTGTCTCCGGAAAGGCAGGTACCCTGATAACCCCCTGACGGCATCGGCTCCGTAGAGCATGAACGCAACCGTGTAGAATGAAGCGTTCTGCTGATTGAACGGGGTCACGATCTGCAGTATCAGGGCAATCAGCGCGACTGAAAGCAGTATTGAGGAGGAGAGTGTGATCGCTCTCCTCATTTCCTTTCTCAGGGCCATCAGATGCTGTACTGCCGGAATGATCACGAACGGGGAGATGATGAGCGCGTTGATGTTCATGTATGTCACATCGTGGTTCGTGAAGAACATCATGAAGACCAGTATTGATGACATTACTGTGAATGCCAGATATGTGAGAGCCATGAGGACATCACCTGTTCTTCTGATCCATATTCTTTTTGAATATGTCAGAGAGGACAGAATGACAATGACAGCTCCGATTGCCAGTGATCTTATCCAGAGATTGTAGTCCTCAGGAACGGGCTCTCTGGTCTTTGTCTCATAGAGTATCTCAGGATCCATCCCTTCATACTCAGAGATGGTGCTTTCAAGCACATCCGGGAGGAAACAGGCATCATAGAGAGTCACTGGCTCATCGATCGAAGGTCCCTGGAGATAGTTCAGGAAGAAGGCGAAGAAGAGAGATGGTGACATGTATGGAGTCGACCACTCCCTGTATGACTTTCCGGTCTCTGTTCCCTCTGCCCAGGCTCTGAAGTCTCCGTCTGTCGTGCTGTTGTATATGTCCCTGATCCTTGTCGCACAGTTGTCCTTGTAGTAATGGTACAGATAGGTCCTGTTCTCCGGCTTTATGTTCTCTGAAAGGAATGACAGCACGCCTTTCTTCTCCTCCGGAGTCAGGTCGAGGAGGAGACTTGTCGTCGTCCTGTCCTCATACTCGAACTCACTGAGCCTCCATGACTCATATGTCTCTGATACCGAGTAGTAGAGTAGTCCGAAGATGAAGTCATGGTAGAAACTTTCCGAGAAGCTGAATGTACCGTAGTCGAAGACCACCGGCTCAGTTCCCGGAACACTCACAGAAAGTCCGGAGTGTCCGAAGTATATGTATACAGGCTCTGCAGGAGCAGCCGTGATCAGCCTGATGTCGATGCTGTCATAGTACTCTCTCTCGCTGTCAGTCAGCTCGTCGGAGAATGATATATGTGAAAGCTCCTCCTCACTGTAGAAGAGTCCTGGCATGACCTCATTTCCGCCTGTGACCGAGGCGGACCATACCGGTACTGTGATGAGAATGGCGATCAGAACTGCAAATGCTCTCCGCATGCCGATATGCTAGCACTTTTTCCATCTTTATTGACAGTCACCCTGCCACTACTTATCTTCGGATACATGGAACATGAGGCGAAGGGGCTCGGAATCATAATAAGGACGGAGAAGGCCAGGGACACAGACAGGTCTGAGACTCTCTTCTCGCCGTCACTGGGTCTTATACGCGTGATGAGCTACGGCGCCAGAAAGAGCATAAAATCTGTGAAGGCTCCTCTTTACACAGAGGGAACATTCTCTCTGGAGAAGAGCATCCGCTCAGGCCGCTGGAGCATCAGGGACATTGATGTGATATCAATACACAGCGTGCTTCATGAGGATCTGGGGAAGAACATGGCCGCCGCACTCTTCTCGGATCTTGTCATCACCTCGCGTTCTGCAGATCCTCTGCTTTACAGACTCTATGTCACCGCTCTTGATCTTCTTGAGGACTATGACGAGGAGACGGTGGCAATTGCCTTCATCGTGCATTTTCTCTCACAGGAAGGTCTTTCCGGTGATTACCTCACATGCCCCGTCTGTCAGAGACCGTACCGTGATGATGAGATCCTCGGCTTTTCCCTGATAGAGGGTGTTCCTGTCTGCTCTGAGTGTGATACTATGGACTCGTCCCTCATACTTCCACCGAATGCAAGACGCTTTGTCAGACGCACACTTGAGCTGGAGCTTGATGATGCTGTGTGTCTCTCTGTGAGCAGTATGCAGAGGCACAGGATCTTCAGGTACTTCCTGCGGCTGCTCCGGCTTTCCTTCCCTGGAAAGCTGAGAAGCATAGAGTCTGGTATCTGGGACATGCATAAGGAAGAGGTAGCAGATGAAAATTAGGATTCCGGCATCTGATCCTGCAAAGGTAAGGGCCATCAAGGACAGATACTCACTATCCCTTCTAGCTGCGACGGTGCTCGAGCGCCGTGGGGCTGTTACGGAAGATGATATGCTCTACACACTGGAATCCGACTCGGTCTACCTCCATTCACCTTTTGAGTGTGATGATGTCTTCACAGCTGTCGAGAGAATCAATGACGCGGTGAATGAGGGCGAGAGGATCCTCATATTCGGAGACAGGGATGTCGACGGAGTCACTGCCTCTGCGATAATGTTCCGCGGACTGAGATCCCTCGGAGCTGAAAATGTCTCTATCCGTCTTCCTTCCGGTGATGAGCCCTACGGACTCACGATGGATTCCGTAAGCGAGATACTTGAGAAGGAGTATACGCTCGTGATCACGGTGGACTGCGGTATTTCATCTGTTGACGAGATCAGGGTACTTGAGAGAAGCGGGGTCGATGTCATCGTCCTCGATCACCATATAGCAGGGGAGGAACTGCCTCCAGCCGCAGCTCTCTTCGATCCGCGCATTCCCGGTTCAGGTTATCCCTTTGAAGGACTTGCGGGGTGTGCCGTCGCCGCGAAGATGGTGTGGGCACTCTCCTTTTCCAGAACATCTCTCTATGAGAGTGGCTGCATCCTCCTCCATGCAGAGCCCAGAAACGGCACGATCAGGATCAATGCGGTGAGGATGGAGAATCTCATCGAGATCGACAGGATCACTGAGGAGGTCGTAGAGGGAGCATTCTCCATTGAGCGTACAAGACTGATGGACTTTCTGGCTGTGAATCTTCCCGTGATAGTCCTCGACAGCGATACTGAGATGATCATGCTCAGAAAGGCATTCGGCCGTGGTGTCGACATATCGCTTGTGGATCTCAGACCGCATCTCGAGAAGCTGATGCCATCTGCAAGAGGCAGATCGCTCTTTGACCTTGCCGCTGTCTCCCGTGCTGCACGCTATAAGGAAGGCGACAGGGAAATAGAGACACTGGTCTCCCTCTTCAGATCCATATCTATATACTCAGAGCCGTCTCTCTCCTCAGGTTTCGATGATCTTCTGCAGTTCGCGGCAATAGGAACTATCGCAGACCTCATGCCTATGAAGGATGAGAACAGGATAATAGTCAGGCGTGGTCTCAGGCTTCTCTCTGAAAGACCTGTTCCATGTCTCCGTTATCTTCTCGGAAAGCAGAACCTTGCGGGAAAGAAGATCAATTCCAGAGATGTCTCATTCTATATAGCTCCCGTTCTCAATGCCGCAGGCCGTATGGGCGATCCCATGGCTGCGCTTTCCCTGCTTCTTACCGATGATCTCATGGAGGCGGAGGGATTCACCGATACGCTCCTTTCAATGAACAGGGAGCGTCAGAGGAGTGAGGAGGATGCGCTTTCAGAGGTCAAGGTCGCCGCGTTCGAGAGTTTCGAGAAGCTTAAAGGAAAGATGGTGATACTCTCAGACGGATCGATTCCCAGAGGACTGACTGGAGCGATTGCATCAAAGCTTTCCAAACAGTATTCGGTGCCATGCATCGTCATGGCCGCAGTCGATGACAGGATATCTGCATCAATGCGGTGCAGTGACAGATTCAACGCACGTTCATTTCTATCGCTCTTCTCTGATCTCTTTCTCGATTTCGGAGGGCACCAGTGCGCTGCTTGGTTCTCGATGAAAGCCGAGAACGGGGAGAAGTTCATCCAGATGGCGGAAAGTTATGCCATGTCCATGGACGAGGAGTCCGGAGAGAACGCGGAGATAGATGCCGATGCTGATATCCCGGAGGAGTACATGACTCCTGATCTCTGGAAGCTTCATGAGATGCTTGAGCCCTATGGTCAGGAGAACGAGGAGCTGAGGTTCTCCATCAGACATGCGTATATCTACGAAGTCTATCCGAACAGGGGAGAGACAAAGGTGATGCGTTTTGCCGTCAAATATGGCAGGAACATCTGGCCGGCCCTCTGGTGGAATCCACACAACCGTGATGATTTCAGAAAGGGATTCTATGCTGATATCGTGTTCAGCCCTGATGTCAACTACTGGAAGGGACAGTCGAAGATGCAGATGGTCATTCAGGATATGGAGCTCTGCAGCATCTGAAACTTGACATGGAACGATGTAAATGGTATTGTCCACAAGGATTCTGACCCGGACGGGAGAGGAGGTGATTACAGATGGCATATGTAAAGGTAGACGAGAATGAACCACTCGAGAAGTCGATCAAGCGTTTTAAGAGAATGGTCGAGAAGGAAGGCATCATCCGCGAGTGGAAGAAGCGTGAGTACTACGAGAAGCCTTCAACCATCCTCAACCGCAAGAACAAAGCTCTTGCAAGAAAGCAGATGAAGAAGGTCAGGAAGATGCACGCATCAAAGGCATATTGATCTTAACTTTAAAATGAATATGCAGTAAAAAGAGGGGCTTCGGCTCCTCTTTTTTGTGACTTTTGTCTTTCCTGTACTTTTTAAACTGTAAATTATCGGTTGTTGTTTTATATAATCACCTTATCTGGGGAACTGTTCTTATTCTATTGTTGATTGCAGTTCTTTGCGGGGGTGTGAATATGAAGAAACTGTTGATTATCGCTATTGTACTCGTCCTTGCTGTCTCTTGCAGTACGAGACTTCCTTACAAAGATGCTGGCCTTGTTGGCAACGTCATTGAAAAAGACTATGAGGTTCTTGGTCCTGTATCCTTATCAGGAAAAGTCCATAATGTGCTTGGTTTTATACAGTGGGGTGGTTTTGGGTATAATGATATTCTTGAAAAGGCCAGAGAACTCTATCCTGAGACCGATGCGGTAATAAATATTACGCAGGATGTCAAAAATTTCAGTGTTGCTTTCTTCTATAATAGTTTCGGCATGGACTTCTCTGGTCTCGCAATCAAATATATCGATGGACCAGCTGAGAAGCTTACAGTAGATGTCAATATGCAGTCAGAGAATGAAGTCTGATATTTGAATCATCATCTCATAAGGCCAGTTTTTCTGAATTAGAGGAGCTTTGACTCCTCTTTTTTCGTTTTTCACTATTTTATCCCTTTTTATTTGACAGATTACGCAACCGGCCTGATACTATCCTTGTAATACATATAGGAGGAATTGCCATGCTTATCCTTATTTCCGATGCATTCGACAAGAGCCTTCCTGAAAAGCTGTCCGCTTTCGGAGAGGTTACAGATGATAAGTCCCGTCTCAAGGATGCTGATGTCGTACTTATCAGATCAAAGACAAAGGCAACTAGGGAATATATTGACCAGGCTCCGAACCTCAAGCTCATCATACGCGGAGGAGTCGGAATGGACAATATCGACAAGGCATACTGCAGCGAGAAAGGGATAATAGCGGTAAATACTCCCAAATCCTCAGCTGTCGCGGTGGCCGAACTTGCCTTCGCCCTCATGATATCCGTTCCTAACCACATTCCATACTATGACAGCACCATGAAGAAGGGTGAGTGGAACAAGAGCACGAAGAGAACCGAGCTCTGTGGCAAGACACTCTGTCTTCTTGGAATGGGAAACATCGCAAGGCAGGTCGCGATACGCGCACTCGCTTTCGGCATACTCTGACTTCTCCACATACTTGTCATAGGAGACTACCTTCATACCGAAAGCGAGTGCGCGTATCGCGACCTGCCTTGCGATGTTTCCCATTCCAAGAAGACAGAGTGTCTTGCCACAGAGCTCGGTTCTCTTC
>CALXON010000170.1 GCA_944389985.1 uncultured Spirochaetaceae bacterium
GATCTATGAAGCTTTACAATACGATGTCCAGAAGCGTTGAGGAATTCGTCCCCATAGTGCCGGGAAAGGTTTCCATGTACTGTTGCGGACCGACAGTCTACAACTATGCGCATATAGGTAATCTCAGAACATATATTTTCGAGGATATTCTCCACAGGACTCTCCAGCGTGAGGGCTATGATCTCTGCCATGTAATGAACATCACGGATGTCGGACACCTCACAGGTGACGGAGATGACGGGGAGGACAAGCTCGGAAAGAGATCCAGAGAGACCGGAAGGTCAGTCTGGGACATCGCCGAGTTCTATACGAAGGCATTCTTCTCCGATGAGCATGACCTGAACATCATCCGCCCTGATATCGTATGCAAGGCGACTGACCATATACAGGACATGATCAATCTCATAAAGCGTCTGGAGGACCGCGGCCATACATATATCGCGGGAGGCAATGTCTACTTCTCGATCGATTCGATCGATGACTACGGCAAGCTCGCACGCCTGAACCTCGATGATCTGAGAAGCGGAGCACGCATAGATATCGATTCGAACAAGAAGAATCCAAAGGATTTCGTCCTCTGGTTCACGAACTCGAAGTTCAAGGATCAGGCGATGACATGGGATTCCCCATGGGGTAGAGGGTATCCGGGATGGCACATAGAGTGCTCCGCGATGTCGATGAAGTACCTCGGGGAGCATTTCGATATCCACTGCGGAGGTATCGACGCGATTCCCGTTCACCACACGAACGAGATCGCACAGTCCGAGGCGGCTACGGGACATACATGGGTCAACTACTGGTGCCATGGAGAGTTCCTCGTGAACGACAAGGGCAAGATGAGCAAGTCCACAGGTGAGTTCCTCACGCTTTCCGTGCTGAAGGACAAGGGATATGATCCCCTTGATTACCGCTACTTCTGCCTTTCAGGTCACTACAGAAGCCAGCTGATGTTCTCCTATGAGGCACTCGATCATGCGAGAGCCGCGAGGAAGGGAGTGGTGCAGAAAGTCGCAGAGCTCAGGGCGGAGGCAGAGGCTGCGAAGGAGCCGTCTGCAGAGGCAAGAAGCTTCATGGAGAGCTTTGACAGTGCAATGGCGAATGATCTCTCAGCTCCTCAGGCCCTGTCAGTGCTCCACACACTCCTCAAGTCACAGCTTCCGGCTGCGGACAAGCTTGCCGCTGTTTACCATATGGATGGAATACTCGGCCTGAGACTCGACGAGGTCACTCCGTACAAGGAGGAGAGGGTCGGAGGAGACGAGGAATGGGCACTTGTCGAGGAGCGTGCCCAGGCGAAGAAGAACAAGGATTATCAGAGGGCAGACGCCATCAGGGCAGAGCTTCTCAGTCGCGGCTATATCGTGCGTGATACACCGAAAGGTGCGGTTCTTGAGAAAACAGTGTAACCTCTGAAGGGGAAGATTTGTTACTGATATGGAGATAAAGAGTACAGACCGTGATGATTTCAGGAGGGTGTACGATGCAGACTATCATCTGCTTGTCCAGGTGATAATGCACATTGTGTACAATCTTGAGATCGCGGAGGACCTTACCCAGGAGGCTTTCGAGAGGTTCTATGTGAAGAACATGACCTTTCCCTCCGAGGATGATGCCCGGTACTGGCTCATCAGGGTCGCGAAGAACCTTGCTCTCAACCACATAAGGCGCAACAAGCGCGAGATCGAGATGGTGGAGAAGGTGAAGCGCATGCCGTCTGCGGCAGCTGATGAGCGTGACGGTGCGAGCGAGGCCATAGAGAGGGAGAACCGCGAGGAGGTCAGGAGAGCGATCGATGCCCTCCCAGAGAACCTCAGGATGGTGATCCAGCTCAAGGAGTTCTCAGGGCTTGACTACAAGTCGATCTCGAAGGTGCTCGGTATCTCGGAGACTAATGTGAAGGTGAGGGTTTTCCGTGCCAGGAAGAAACTGGAGGAAGCACTCAGAGGAGAAGAGGATGTGTATTGATGCCCAGATGCTCTCAGCTTATCTTGATGGTGAGCTTGCTGAGCCATACAGAACACAGGTGAAGGAACATCTTGAGCACTGTCCGGCATGCCGCCGCCATCTTGAGGATATGAAGGCGGTAGGTGACAGGATAAGGAGTGCGGAGTATCCGGACGAGCTTCTGGACAGGAACAAGGACAGGATATTCGCGCTTCTGGATTCGAAATACTTCCAGAACGGCAGGAAGGTGAGCTTCATACGTCGCCGTCTTGAGATATCCATACCGTCTCTGGTGACTGCTGCCGCCGCGGTTGTCTTCATCTTCATCGGCAGCTTCATGTTCTTCGGCACATCCGGAGAGCAGACAGGTGAGATACTTCCTTCCTTTGCCGTACAGGCCGGAAGCGGAAGTGTGAGGTATGTCTCCGATGAGGCATCTCTTGATAACTTCACCCTTGAGGAGATCCTGCATTATCTCGACAGCAAGGGTTACAACGTGGATATATCGATAAAGGGATTGCAGCCGCTTGAGACTCCGGCGGAATAAGCATGGACTACCTGATGAGAAGCCAGCCTGAAGGGGCTGGCTCTTCTCTTATCTCATGACAGCTTTCAGCGGGAAAGTGTCTCCGTCAGTATTCCTCTCGTATTTGTACGGAATACCGGATAGCGCGCTGTTCATATCATTCATGGCATCATCCCATGTGTACTCCGTTCCGATCTGATGTATCTCGACAGCACCTGCTGAGGACATATCCTCACCGACTCCCTGGAGCGTGTCACTCTGGTAGACTGAGGAGATTATCGAGGCTCTCTCATTCCGTCCTGCGATGTTTCCCGCCATGTTCTTTCCGGTCACTTTACCTGCAGAGTAGCACGAGATGAGCTCATAGAATCTGTTGATTCCCGCGATTCCTCCGACCTGCTCGTTGCCCTCCACCGTTCCTGTGGAGTAGCATGCTGCAAGGGGTCCCATGTTCAGCCCTGCGATTCCTCCGACTATTGTGTTGCTTGAAATATGCCCTGAGAATGAACAGGCATAGACAGAACCCAGGAAGTTATATCCTGTTATGCCTCCGGCCTCATCCCTGCCGCTGATACTTCCAGATGATGTACATTCCAGTATCTCCGATTCCTGGGAGTTGAGACCGGCTATTCCTCCGATATACCAGTCGGGATCCTCTACTGTACCGCTGAATGATGATTTCTCAATCCTGCTCTTCACATCATTGCAGCCTGCAATGCCTCCGGCATAGTATCCGTCAGTGACCTTCCCGGTGAATGAACATGAGGATATTACCGCTTCGTCGGTGTTCAGTCCTGCGATACCTCCGATCGTGTACTCTCCGCTCAATCTTCCTGAAGCCGTGCAGTCCTTGACTGTTCCATAGTTGACTCCCGCGATTCCGCCGACATCCCCGTTTCCCTTTGCGGAGGCGGATGAACTGCAGCTCATGATCGTTCCTTTGTTGCGGCCTGCGATGCCTCCACCTGCAATACCGGATTCACTTACAGTTCCTGATACTGTGACGCTGCTGATCGTGCCGAGGTTCTCTCCTGCCACGATGCCGTCATAACCTGATCCGCTTATCTCAGCACCTGTGATGATGAGATCGCTGACACTTCCGCTTCCTCCTATGACCTTGAAAAGTCCGGAGTGGTCCTCATTCCCTGTGACCCTGAGACCGGAGATGGTATGACCATTTCCGCGGAACATGCCGTTGTACGGTGTCTCTTCAGAGCCCACAGGTGTCCATGGGGAAGTGAGGGAGATATCAGCAATGATCGTACAGGAGTCAGAGGAATGCTCCTCAGCCCATTTCCTGAGTCCATCCTCATTGTATGTGATGCATTCACTTCCTGTCGTTGCCACATCCTCCCATCTTGCATGGAGCGTCATGTTTCTGGTGATCTTCTCCGAGAAGTCAAAGCGTGTGGATGATCCTTCTTCAAACCAGCCGAGGAATGTGAATTCCGTTCCGTTGTATGAGAGAGACACTTCAGGGACGTCTGTCATCACAGTACCATCAGCCACCGCAGTCTTCTCAGGAACGGGGCTCAGTACAGCTTCCTCTCCGAGCACAGGAAGATCAAAGACGAATGTTATGGTCTTCGCTTCCTTCCAGAGAGCGTGGAGCGTCATGTTGCCTCTCACCGGAGTCGAGAAGTCAAAAGGATCCCCGTTCTCTGTCAGGCTCCAGCCCTCGAATGAGAATCCGTTTCTTTCCGGATTCTTCTGAGGTCTCTCTATTGTGTGTCCTGAGATCACAAGCTGGGGCGCAATTGCCGATCCTCCCTCTGTGTCGAACTCGACCCTGTATACCGGAGACGAGTTCCTGACCCATCCTGCATAGAGTGTCAGGGGCCCTGTCACAGGGGTGTTCGGATCATATGCATTTACTCCATTCCTGTCGGTGAACCAGCCCGTGAAATGGTAACCGTTCCGGGCAGGAACATCAGGACGGAAATCCCAGATAGGGGAATTCTCCTCCGCTTCGATCGTCACACTGGTCTTCCCGTCATTCCAGTGGCCGCCGTTGGCATCGAAAACGATCTCATGGATGACCGCCGGCTTATGAGGGGATGGAGAGCAGGCGGACAGAAGACAGATGACTATGCACATAACCGATAACAGAAACCTGAATTTTCCCTGGATCATATTCATAATTATAGATCCGATAATCCAGTTGGCAATCTTTGTTGTTGCCCTTGTATTTGGAGAGAGAAAGATAAAGAATAAAAACATGCAGGCGGTTCTTACATTGTCAGAAGCGGGGGAGATGGACAGGAGGCTCATTGAGCGGTATGGTCTCTCATCTTCAGCTCTGATAGACAATGCGGCAAAGGGGGCCTTTGAGATCATTAAAGGGCGTGTATCCGGACGCATCGTCGTCATGGCGGGGCCGGGCAACAACGGCTCTGACGGAATTGAGCTTGCACGTCTTCTTCATGCGGCTGGTCATGATGTGTCCATGCTCTATCCGTATGAGAAAGGAAATGAGGAGAACCTCTCGAGAAGAAGGAATCTTCCTTCAGGTATGGCCGTTGTCAGCTCTCCTTCAGGATTCGATACCGTGATCGACGCTCTCTTCGGGTTCTCATACAGGAAGGGCAATGACACGATCCTTCAGAATATTGAGAATGAGATAGGAGAAGATGCCCTCCGGATAGCTCTCGATGTTCCCTCAGGCGGTATCATAAGGGCGGACATCACTGTGTCGTTCATGGCTCCCAAGCTTGAGCTGTATCTGCCCTCTGTAAGGGGGATGGCAGGAGAGATCCACATATTCAATCCGGGATTTCCGGAAGATGAACTGAAGGAAAGTCCGGAGAGGGTCTATCTTCTCTCCGATGATGATTCAGAGATCAGGAAGATAGGTGTCTCCGATTACAAGAACACGAGAGGACATCTTCTCATCATCGGTGGAAGTGATGAGTATACGGGAGCTCCGAGACTCTCTGGACGGGCTGCGTTCGCTGCAGGATGCGGCCTTGTGACCGTCATGACTGACTCAGAGAAGATCCGTGATGAGAACCCGTCGTTCATGATCAGGAAACCGGGGTCGGATCTTTCGCGTTATGATTCTGTTCTCGCGGGTCCAGGATGGGGAGACGGGAACTCAGATTTGTTCGAGAGCGCCTTCCTTTCAGGAAAACCTCTTGTGATCGATGCTGACGCGCTGAAGTTCGTTCCCGGTCATGTTTTCGGAAACAGAGCTGTCCTCACGCCTCATATAGGGGAGTATAAAAGGCTGATGAAGGCCATGGGAATGGATGACGGGCTGACATCCGCTGCAGAGCTTGAATCGGCGCTCAGGAAGCTTTCCGGAACGCTTTCCGCTGTCATCGTCCTCAAGTCGTCGACGGTCTGGATAACGGACGGCGATGACATATACATCTATGACGGGGCGAATCCCTCTCTCGGCGTTGCAGGTTCTGGTGATGTGCTTGCCGGTGTGACAGCTGCACTGATGGCTGGAGGAGAGGAGCCGCTCAGAGCTGCGGTGGATGGTGTCATACTCCATCAGAAAGCCGGAAGGAATGCCCATATTGAGTATGGATACTACCCGGCAGACGAGCTCATAAAAGAGGTCGGGAGGGCAAGATGATCCAGCAGTACTTTCTCATATTATGCTATCTTGTACTCTCGGCACTTCTCTTCCTTGTCGATTCATACAGGAAACAGCTTTCATTCGTGATAAGGATAAAGGGAATCCTGATGGAGAACAGGCATTACCTTGATGCGTATTTCATCTCAGGAATCATTATCGCGCTCTGGGCCCTGTTCGTCCCGATGTATCCGGGCCCCGTGATCCTCGGAGACCTTGTGCCGTCTCTCTGGACGATATACTCCGCATTCTTCTTCCGCTTCAGGTTCTCCGAGAAGAGAAACGGGAGGGGAGAGGCGTACTTCGAGACATCGACCATGTCCAGAACCGCCCGGTACGGATGGATAACCGTGATGATAGCCGTGATACATTTCATCCTCCCCGGCTATGTTCTGTTATAATCACGTTATGGAAGAAAGGATAACGACAGCGGGTATAGCTCTCAGGAATGGAAAGGTCCTCATAGCTCACAGGGTTGAGGGCGGAGCTCTTTCCGGTAAGTGGGAGTTCCCCGGAGGCAAGAACAGATACGGTGAGACCGTTTCCGACACTCTCCGGCGTGAATGGATGGAGGAGCTCGGAGTTGAGATCGAGACAGGGGAGGAGATCCTGTCGTTTGATTTCACCAACAAGGACAGGCTGTACCATCTGAAATGCGCTATGGTGAATCCTCTCTCTGATCATTTCTCCCTCTCCGTGCATACTGAGATCAGATATGTCACGAAAGAAGAACTCCTTTCCTATGATTTCGGGCTGTCTGACAGGAAAATTGCGGAGTATGTGGCCTCGGAAATCTTGTAGCTCTGACCCCGGAAGACTATCATAGCCTTAATTAAAGAGGCTGAACTATGGAAAAGAAGAATATCGAATGGTCTAAACTCGGTTTCGGCTACATGCCGGTGGATTACCGCTTCGTCGCCCATTGGAAGGATGGAAGCTGGGATGAAGGCGGGCTCTCAAAAGACGCGAGCGTCACGATCTCTGAGAGCGCGGGTGTGCTCCAGTATGCACAGACATGTTTCGAAGGTCTGAAGGTCTACACACAGAAGAATGGTGACATCGTTGCATTCCGCCCTGACATGAATGCAAAGCGCATGCAGGACAGCGCAGCAAGGCTTCTCATGCCTCAGGTGTCTACTGAGATGTTCATGAGGGCACTCGATGAGATGGTGAAGGCAAATGCCGCATGGGTTCCTCCCTATGGTTCCGGTGCCACTCTCTACATCAGACCGTTCCTCTTCGGTTCAGGTCCCGTCATCGGTGTCGCTCCGGCTCCTGAGTATGAGTTCAGGATGTTCG
>CALXON010000171.1 GCA_944389985.1 uncultured Spirochaetaceae bacterium
GTACAGTACATAGCAAAGCTTCTTCTTGAAGCCGTGCTCGGCACACCGCTTGCATACATGGCGATAGGTTTCATAAGAAGAAGATATGCTTGAACGCTACAGCAGGATAGACAGGGGAATGAAGAGGGAGTTCATACTCCTTCAGGGGCGTGGATGCGTGTGGCACAGGTGCGCCTTCTGCGATTATTACACAGATACTTCATCCGATCCATTCAGTATTAACAGACCTGTACTTGAGATGGTGACAGGTGAATACGGCGTGCTTGATGTCATCAACTCAGGCTCAGCTCCGGAATTCGATGAGAAAACCATCAGCATGATCGCTGATGTGGTGAGGAATAAGAACATTCATGATCTCTGGTTCGAGGCCCACTGGATCTGGAAGGACAGACTTGCGGATTTCAGCAGGAACTTTCCCTGCCGTGTGCACTACAGACTCGGGATCGAGTCATTCAATCCCGATCTCAGGGAAGCCTGGAACAAGGGAATAGGAAGGGATGTGACACCTCAGATGATCAGAAAGATCTACGACGGGGTCTGCCTTCTTGCAGGAATAAAGGGACAGACAGAGGAGGACATAATGTCCTCTGTTGCGATCGCAGAGGAGCTCTTCGATTACTACTCCGTGAATCTCTTCTGCCCGAACTCGACAGAGGTCGAGAAGGATGAGGAGCTTTCACGCATCTTCATAGAGCGACTCGCGCCGGAGATCAGGAAAAGCAGGAAAGCCGAGGTTCTTATCGAGAACACCGATCTCGGTGTTGGCTGATGCCCGCCCTTCCATGCTATAATGTCCCTATGAACAGATTGTTCCAGTTCGCATTCTCAAAGCTTAAAGGAGTGAAGGTCTACGCCCTTGTCGGACGCTCCGGAACAGGCAAAAGCTATCACTCGAAGCTGGTCGCGGCAAAGCACAGGATCGATCTGATCATCGATGACGGTCTTCTCATAAAAGGAAACAGGATACTCGCAGGGCACAGTGCCAAGAAAGACACGGACTTTCTCGCTGCTGTCCGTACAGCTGTCTTCGATGACGGGGAACACAGAGACGAGGTCATGAATGCCCTTCTCAAGGAGCGGTACAAGAAAATCCTCATCATCGGAACTTCAGAGAAGATGGTCAGGAAGATCGCGAAACGTCTCGAGCTTCCAGAACCAGAGAAGATAATCCACATCGAGGACGTTGCCTCCCAGGAGGAGATAGAGACTGCCATGAGGATCAGGTACACGGAGGGAAAGCATGTCATTCCTGTACCATCCATAGAGGTCACACGCTCCGCACCTCAGATTGTCTATGACTCGATGAAGGTCTTCATGGGAAAGAAAGGACACACGAAGAAGAACCAGACGTACGAGAAGACAATTGTCCGTCCTGAGTTCTCGCGTCCTGACAAGGAAGAGCTTTCAGAGGCCGTTCTCACACAGATGGTTCGTCATGCCATCGGAGAGTACGATCCCGTGATGAAGGTCAAGAAAGTGCGCGGAACGAAGAATCCTGACTCCTCCTACTCTGTCAGCATCACGCTCCGTCTTCCTGTACGTCATTATGTGGGAGCCACCATCTCGGATCTTCAGGAATATGTCACCGAATGCATAGAGAAGTACGGTGGCATAATGGTCAAGAGCACAAGCATAGAGATCGAGGAATGGGGCTAGAAGCTCAGCGGCTCCAGAATGCTCTTGTGAATATTGCGTATACCGTATAGAACTCAAGTCTTCCTGCAAGCATCAGGAATGAGAAGACCCAGAGACTCCAGTCGGGGAAGATATCAAATGTGAAGGATGCGCCGAGTCCCCCTATTCCGGTACCGAGGTTTCCCAGACAGAGGAATACAGACGAGAAACAGGTAATGAAGTCGAAATCCGTAAGACCTATGATCACGGAACCGATGAAGAGCGTTATGAAGTAACATCCGATATACCCCGCTATCGAGAGTGCCGTGAAGCTGTCGAACTGGTTTGCTCCAAGATGGATTGATGACACGGCATTGGGATGGATGCGCTTGAGCATCGAGTTGTAGCCGAGGCGGAGCATGACACCGATTCGTATGACCTTCATTCCGCCTCCTGCGGAGCCTGAACAGGCTCCAATGAAGCAGACAACGATCAGGAGCATCTCGGAGAACATCGGCCAGAGATTGAAGTCATCGGTCACGAAGCCGGTTGTCGTCATCATCGATATGACATGGAACAAAGCCTTCCTGAATGACTCGGACAATGTAGGATAGACACCACGGAAGAATAGCTGCAGCGTGATCATCAGGGATGAGAGAGCTATTATGATGAGATACAGACGGAACTCCCCGTTTCCCCTGACCTTCCTGAAATTCCTTTTGATCATGTAGAAATAGAGAGTGAAGTTCACACCGGCAAGGAACATGAAGATGGTGCAGATCCACTCGACATATGGGCTGTTGTACCCACCTATTGATGAGTTCACAGGAGAGAATCCCGCAGCCCCCATCGTTCCGAACATCACTGTCAGGGCATTGAAGAGATCAAGACCTCCGAAAAGAAGGAGGACGACCTCTGCAAGGGAAAGTCCGATGTATATTCCCCAGAGCGCGACGGCCGTTCCCCTGATCGTAGGTGTGAACTTCGCCTTTGCAGCTCCCACCGATTCAGCTCCGAAGAGCACATTGCCGCTGACACCGAAGATCGGGAGGACTGCGACGAAGAGGACGACGACTCCCATTCCTCCAAGCCAGTTAGTCATGCTTCGCCAGAAGATTATCGATCTGTCCAGTGCCTCTATGTCACGGATGATGGTAGAACCGGCTGTAGTGAATCCTGACATTATCTCAAAGAAGCACTCCGCATATGTCGGAAGGCTGTGATTGAGATACATCGGAAGAGCTCCGAATACTGCCATGATGAGCCATGTCATCGACACTATGAGGATGGATTCCTTCGCCCCGATCCTCAGCTTCCTGTCTCCATTCGTGATGGTGAGGATGAATACTGCTGTAAGGACCATCAGGACAACAGTCAGGACAAAGCCGTTGAATGCCGCTGTCTCATTGTAATGAAGAGCGAGAAAGAGCGGTATGAGCATGAAAACTGAGATGAACAGCATTATGAATGAAAGAAAACGGAAGACCGAAGTGTAACTCATACCATCCCAACTATCTGCATAGTATCATATGTATAAGATCATTGTCAGCCGAAGACAGGACAGCAAAAAGGCAGCACAGAGGGTGCATCCATGCTGCCGGGGGTACTGAAGGACTGGCAAGGTTATCTTCAGAGAATCATCATAGTTTGTACTGACCAGTCCTCATGAACGGGATCTGAAGCCCTGTAAAGAAAGTAACAGCAAAAGACAGGCTATTGAATTTACACTTATGCCTTTTTGTAAGAAATCCTTGCAGAAGGTCCTATCTGTTCAGAGAGAAGGACGCGACCGCACGCTCGAAAGCTCCGTCCATCACCTTCTCTATCCTGTCCATGATGATCTCAGGATCCTCTGCCATGCCGCTCTGTATCCAGTCAAGGAGAATCCCGATGAATGCATAGCTGTAGAAAGAGGCGATGAACTCCCTGTCCTCCTCTCTTATGCCCTGTGATCTCCCATCATCACTGATGACGGAGAGGATAAGCTCCTCCACAGGGCCTGTGAGTATCCTCTCAAGCTGGGCACGGGGAATTGAGCTGACAGTATTGAGAATGAGGACGGACTCATCCTCCACTGCCTTGAATATGGCAAGCATGCCCTCTTCCCATGTGTCTATGTCACGATGGCTGGAAACGATCTCCATGATCGATGATGAGACCATGCGCGCAATCAGATCGTAGATATCACGGAAATGATAGTAGAACGTCATGCGGCTGATACCGCATCTCTCAGATATGTCCCGGATCGTGATTCTTGAAAGAGGCTTCTCCTTCAGAAGTGATTTCAGGGCGTCCCTGATCGCGCATTCTGTAAGATCGTTCATAGCTGAATGATACCATACCCGCAGTGCGGAGTCATTTGTGACATGGTAAAACTTCTTTCGTTTTTCTTTGATTTTCCAATTCCGGTGTGTTAGCGTTTTAACTGTAAAAAGGAGAGAAGATAATGCGAGTCCTAGTTCTGGGTTCAGGTGCGAAAGATCATGCCATCGCATGGTGGTTCAGCAAAAGCTGTTATATTTCAGCTCTGTACATTGCACCTGGTAATCTTGCAACTGCCAGATTCGCGACCAATCTCCCCTCCGTGAATCCTGCCGATCCGGCGCAGGTCTATGAGGCCTGCACAGTCTACAACATCGACTTCGTCTTCATCGGTACGGAAGCACCTCTCTTCACAGGTGTCGTCCAGTATCTGACAGACAGGGGTATAAACACATTCGGAGCTCCGACAAAATCCCTGAAGCTTGAGGGGGACAGGTCATTCTCAAGAGCTTTCATGGCACGTCATAACATCCCTGTTCCCAGAGGATCATTCTTCAAGGACATAGAGTCCCTCGGCAGGTACCTCGACAAGCATAAAGGTGAGACATTCATAATAAAGAGCAACTCAGTGACTCCTTCACGCATCATGCTCACGTCAAAGAATCCTGAAAAGCTCAAGGCTTTCGCAGAGGAGCTTCTGAAGAAAGGTCCTGTGCTTCTGGAAGAGCACCTCAGCGGAATTCCAGCAACCTG